>DAOTYM010000235.1:0-9161 GCA_034434775.1 Anaerolineae bacterium
CTCATCGGCGAACCTCTGGAGGAGAAGATCAAGGCCTGGCTGGACGCCTTTGAGGACCCCTACGAGGACGTCCGGCGGCGCGTGGAGGAGTTCAAGAACCATCCCCTGGTCCCGCCAGACGTGATCGTCCACGGCTTGGTGCAGGATATCTTCACCGGCAAGGTGGAGGTCGTGGTGAACGGCTACGAGGAAGCGGCCAAGGCCCAGGGAGGAGGAGGATGAACCCCAAAGCCTTGTTCCAAGAGGCATTGGAACTGGGCACGCCCAAGCCGACGCCGGCCAGCCTGTGGGGTGGGGGGGCGTGGGCCTTCGCCCTGGCTGGCGCTTCGTACCGGGACCTGGTGGCCAGCCCAGACCTGGTGGCCCAGGCCATCACCTCGGCCAACGAGAAGGTCGGTTCGGCGGTCGTCTTCGTCGGCTCCGGGTTCACCAACTTCCCCATGGCCGCGCTGGGGGCGAGCCTGGAGTTCAAGGAGAAAGGCGCGCCGGCCCTGGTGGGGCAGGCTGTGGCGGACCTTGCGCAGGTGGACCGGTTGGACCTGGACCGGCTGGATGCGGACCAGGCCCTGCAGACGCTGCAGAAGGCGGCGGCCCTGGTGAAGGAGGCCATCGGCGCGACAGCCTACGTGACGTCCATCTCCTGGGCTCCCTTCACCTTCGCCGGGCGCCTCTACGGCATGGACCGCCTGATGACGGCCCTGGTGGACGACCCGAAGGGGGTGGAAGCCCTCCTGGAGCGGGCGACGGAGGCGGTCTTTCGGTACCACTTGCCCTACCTGGAGGCAGGCTCCGTGGACGGCGTGGCCATGGCCGACCCCATGGCCTCTGGCGACGTCATCTCCCGGCGCCATTTCCAGCAGTTCGCCCAGCCCTACCTGGCGAAGGTCACGCAGCGGTTCGCCGAGCGCGGGTACCCCGTGCTCCTGCACATCTGCGGGCGCACCGACGACCGGCTGGACCTCATCGCTGACGCGGGGGTGAAGGGCTTCTTCCTGGACCACCGGGTGGACCTGGCCAAGGCGCTGGAGGTGGTGCGCGGCCGGATGTGCATCGGCGGGAACGTGGACCCGGTGAACGTGCTGGCGCGCGGGACGGTGGACGACGTGGTGCAGGCGGCGCGGGTCTGCCTGGAAACGGCGGGCGACGGGGGCGGCTACGTCCTCACGCCGGGGTGTGACATCCCGCCCGATGTGCCCCTGGCCAACGTCCAGGCCCTGATCCGGACGGCGATGGGAGCGTAGGATGGCTGAGAGAACGTGTGCTGTGCCCTGGGAGGGCCTCCGCAGCCTGGAACTCACGGAGGGGCCGGAGCGGACCGGGCACCGGGCGCTCCTCCTCTCGGCGGGGCTGAGCCGGGAAGACCTGGGGCGGCCCAAGGTGGCCATCGTCAACACCTGGAACGAGATCGTGCCTGGCTGCGTGCACCTGCAGGCCGTCTCCAAGGCGGTGCACGAGGGGGTGCGGGCCGCGGGCGGCGTGCCCCTGGAGTTCAACACCATCACCGTGTGCGACGGCATGGCCCAGGGGCACGTGGGGATGCGCTACTCCCTCCCCAGCCGGGAGGTCATCGCCGCGTCCATTGAGATCATGGTGGAGGCGCACCGCTTTGACGCCGCGGTCTTCATCTCCAGTTGCGACAAGGCCACCCCGGGCATGCTCATGGCCGCCAGCCGCCTGGAGATCCCCGTCCTCTTCGTCACCGCGGGCCCCATGGCCGCCGGGCCCTACCAGGGGCGCAAACTGACCCTCTCCAACATGCGGGAGTTCGCCGGGCGCTTCGCTGCGGGCGAGGTGACGGAGGAGGAGATGGCCCGGGTGGAGGAGATCGCCCTGCCCGGGCCGGGCACCTGCGCCATGATGGGCACGGCCAACACCATGGCCTGCATCACCGAGGCCCTGGGCCTCACCCTGCCGGGCTCGGCGACGAACCTGGCGGTGAGCGCGGCCAAGTTGCGGGAGGCCCGGGCCGCGGGGGAGCGCATCGTGCGGATGATTGAAGAGGGCCTGGCCGCGCCGCGCTTTTTCTCCGAGGCCTCCCTAGAGAACGCCATGCGCTTCTCCATGGCCGCGGGGGGGTCCACCAACTCGGTGCTGCACATCGTGGCCCTGGCCCAGGAGGTGGGGCTTCCGCTGGGGCTGCACTGGGTGGACGAGATCAGCCGTACCACGCCCTACCTCGTGCGCATGAACCCCTCCGGCCCTTATACGCTGGAGGACCTGGGCGCGGCCGGGGGCGTGCAGGCCGTCCTCAAGGTGCTGGCCCCGCTCCTCCACTTGGACGTGCCCACCGTGACCGGCGAGACCTTGGGGGCGCGGCTGGAGCGGGCCGAGTGGCGCGATCGGGAGATCATCCGGCCGCTGGAGGACCCGGTGCGCCCGGACGGCGGCCTGGCCATCCTCTGGGGGAGCCTGGCGCCGGACGGGGCGGTGGTCAAGAAGTCGGCGGCGGACCCCAAGATGTGGGTGCACACGGGACCGGCCCGCGTCTTTGAGTGCATGGAGGATGCGGTGGCAGCCCTCATGCGCAACGAGGTGGAGCCGGGCACGGTGCTCGTCCTGCGGTATGAGGGGCCGGTGGGCGGCCCGGGGATGCGGGAGATGCACATGATCACCTCCATCATGGCTGGGATGGGGCTTTCGTCCACCACGGCCCTGGTCACCGATGGCCGCTTCTCCGGCTCCACCCGGGGCCCGTGCATCGGGTACGTGAGCCCGGAGGCGGCTCTGGGGGGCCCCATCGCCCTGGTGGAGGATGGCGACCTCATCGCCATCAACATCCCCGAGGGGCGGCTGGACCTCCTGGTTCCCGAGGAGGAACTGGCGCGGCGGCGGGAGCGGTGGCGGCCGCCGGAGCCGCCCCGGCGGGGCATCCTGGGGCTCTACGCCCGCGTGGCCTCCTCGGCCAACCTGGGCGCGACGTGGCAGACGACGCGGAAGGAGTGAGCCGATGGACACCTACCTGCTGGGCATTGACAACGGCACGACGGTGACAAAAGCGGCCCTCTTCAACCTCAAGGGGGAAGAGGTGGCTGTGGGCAGCCAGGAGGTGAAAACCTATCACCCTCAGCCCGGCTGGGCCGAGCAGAGCATGGACGCGATCTGGGCGGCCACCGTCGCCGCCATCCGGGAGTGCCTGCGCAAAGCCTCTGTGGACCCCAAGGCCATTGCCGGCATCTCCCTCAGCGGGCACGGCGGCGGCGTGTGGCTCCTGGACGCAAACGGCCGGCCAGTGCGGGATGCCATCATCTGGCTGGACGGCCGGGCCAAGCCCTACCTGGACCAGTGGGCCGCCGACGGCCGGTTGGCGGAACTGTACGACGAGTCGGGGTGGAGCCTCTTCGCGGGCATCGGCGCCCCCACCATCTTCCCCTGGCTCATGGAGCACGAGCGGGAGAGCCTGGACCGGGCCCGCGTCAACCTCTTCTCCAAGGACTGGACCAAGTTCTGCCTGACCGGCGAGTGGAACACCGACCAGACTATGGCCTCCATCGCCCTCATGAACTACGCCACGGGCAAGTACTCGGAGAAGGTCCTGGACCTGACGGGGATCGCCCCGTACCGGCACCTCCTCCCGCCCATCGTCCCCTCCTGGGAGGTGGCTGGCCGGGTGACCAAGAAGGCCGCGGAGGAGACGGGCCTGGCCGAGGGCACGCCCGTGGCCAGCGGCGCGTGGGACGGCACCTCGTCCGTCCTGGGGGCCGGGTGCGTCCGAGTGGGGGAGGCGGCCAGCGTCATCGGCACGGCGGGCGTGCATGTGGTCATCTCGGCCCAGCCGGACCTGGACCCGGAGCGGAACTACAGCCTGATGTACCACACCGTGCCCGGCCTCTACGCCAAGAACGCCCTCACCATGCTCGCGGCGGGGAACCTGAACTGGTTTGAGAAGGAGTTCTGCCTGGCGGAGCGGCAGGAGGCGGAGCGCCGGGGGGTGAGCGTCTACGACGTCATCAACGAGGAGGTGGCGAGCGTGCCGGTGGGGGCCGGGGGCGTGCTCTACCTGCCCTTCCTCCAGGGGGAGCGGGCGCCCTTCGTCAAGGCCGAGGCGCGGGGCGTCTTCTTCGGCCTGGGGGATTGGCACGGCCGGCCGCACCTCCTCCGGGCCATCTACGAGGGCGTGGCCCTCTCCACCAAAGATAATTACGTCTGCATGCAGAAGGGCCAGCCCTTGCAGACGACCTACCTGACCGGCGGCGGCTCCCGCAGCGCCGTCTGGTGCCAGATCCTGGCCGACTGCACGGGCAACGCCATGAAGATCCCCTCGGGGGTGGAACTGGGCGCCCGGGGCGCGGCCATCAACGCTGGGGTGGCCGTGGGCCTCTTCCGGAGCCACGAAGAGGCCGTGCAGCAGATGGTCCAGATTGAGCGGGAGTACACGCCCAACCCCGCCCAGGTGGCCCGGTACGAGCAGCTGTACGCGCTCTACCGGGAGTGCATCCGGGCCGTGTGGCCCCTCTGGGAGCGGAGTTGGGAGATGGGGGTGGCCCACTGGAAGTGAGGGCAAATGGCTGGCGGCGCGCCGCGCCCGCCCCAGCCACCGCTGCCCCATCGGGGTGCGGTGAGCCGTCCAGCCATTTCCCGCACACAGGCGCACGGAAAGGGGGGATGTGCAGGCGGACAAAAGGCGGTGCAAGCAGGCTATGCCAAACTCGGTCGGCGGTCGGTACGGTGCACAGGAAGGTCTAACCCAGTGAAGGAGGGGAGCTACCATGCGTAAAGCAGTGGTCACAACCTTGGGCCTGTTGGTCGCGCTCTCCATGATCCTGGCGGCTTGCGCTCCGGCTACGCCGCAGGTCGTGGAGAAGGAGAAGGTCGTTGAGAAGCCTGTCGTCCAGACCGTCGTCGTAGAAAAAGAGAAGGTCGTGGAGAAGCCCGTCGTCCAGACGGTGGTGGTGGAGAAAAAGGTAGAAGTCGTCGTCACCCCCACCCCGGTGCCGCCTGGCAAGTTCGCCGGCCGCTCCATCAACTTCATCGCCATCCAGCCCCACACAGTGGCCTCCAAAGCCCTCGCCAAGTGGTTTGAGGAGGAGACCGGAGCCCGGGTCAACGTCCTCATCGTGCCCTACGGCAACGTCACGGAGAAAGAGGTGCTGGACGTGACCTCCGGGGCTGGCGAGTACGACGTGATGGAGTACTGGTACCCCATGCTGGGCTCCCTGGTGGAGAACGGGGTGCTGATGGACCTCACCGAGTGGTGGAACACCCATGCCCAGGAGATCAAGGCCGACGACTTCGTGCCCGTCTTCCGCGACGTCTTCACCACCATTGAGGGGCGCAAGTACGGCATCCCGTACGACGGCGACCTGCACCTCCTG
Organism: Anaerolineae bacterium; assembly: GCA_034434775.1. Taxonomy (GTDB): domain Bacteria; phylum Chloroflexota; class Anaerolineae; order DTPP01; family DTPP01; genus DAOTYM01. Next base: position 5,313 of record DAOTYM010000235.1, read on the forward strand.
TTCTACAACACCACCCTCTTCAAGAAGCACAACCTGCAGCCGCCGACGACCTGGGATGAGTACCTGGCCGCCTGCAAGGCGATCACCGAGGCGGAGAAGGGGAACGATATCTACGGCTGCGGCATCATGGGCGCCAAGATCCCCCTGATCCTCATCGGCACCTACCTGAACCGCCTGGCGGGGTTCGGTGGCTCCTTCTTTGACGAGAAGGGCAACCCCACCATCAACAGCCCCGAGGCAGTGGCGGCCCTGGAAGCCCTGGTGGCGCAACTGCCCTACGCCCTGCCCGACCCCACCGCAGTGGCCTTTGACGAACTCCTGGGCGGCTGGCTGACCGGGCGCGTGGGCATGGCTGAGTTCTGGACCGACTTGGGCCAGATGACGGACAACCCCGAGCAGTCCAAGATCATCGGCGAGTGGGACGTGGTGCCGATGCCCAAGGGGACGGGGCCCAAGGCGAAGGTGGCCGCGCCCCTCAACGCGGGCTTTGGCCTGGGCGTCTCCACTCTGGCCCAGGACAAGGAACTGGCCCTGGAGTTCATCCGCTTCGTCGCCCGGCCGGACATCAACGTGCGGGTCAACACCATCGTCGGCGGCCTGGACCCAACGCGCCTGTCTACCTACGACGCGCCGGAGTACCGCAAGCACGTGACGGACAAACTGGCCGACGCGGCCAAGGAAGCCGTGCTGAGCCGGCCGGTGCCCTGGCCGACCGACGCCAAGTGGGCCGAACTGCAGGACGTCCTCAACGAGAACCTGTCGCTGGCCCTGACCGGCGCCAAGACCCCGAAGCAGGCGCTGGACGACACCCAGGCCGAGTGGGAGAAGATCCTGGGCAAGTAGCCTGCGGGGAACGAACCGGGGAGGCGGGGGCATCCCCGCCTCCCCGCCTCTGACCTGGATGGGTGGCTCCTCTCGCCGCCCATTGTGGGGAGGTGAGCGAGTGAACGCCACTTTGGAAAAACGCACTCCCACCTTGATGATCCTGCCCATCGTGATCATCCTGGTGGTGATGATCTCGTTCCTGTTCTACGTGATCGGCCTCAGCGTGACCGATTCCACCCTGTCCAAGCCGTTCAAGGATTTCGTCGGGCTGGCGAACTTCCAGAAGGCCCTGGCCGACCAGACCTTCATCCATTCCATCGGCAACACTCTCATCTTCGCCTTTGGGGTGACGGCCATTGAGACCTTCCTCGGCTTTGTGCTGGCCCTCGCCTTATATACAGAGATCCGAGCCGGGCGCATCCTGCGCACGCTGGCCATGCTGCCCCTGTTCACCCCGCCGGTGGCCGTGGCCATGATCTGGCGCCTCATCTACGACCCGGTCTCGGGGTTCCTGAACCATTACCTCTTCAAGTTTGGCCTGATTGAACGGCCCGTCGCCTTCCTGGGGCGGGCCGACCTGGCCATGCCCTCCATCATGGCGGCGGACGTCTGGCAGTGGACGCCCTTCTGCTTCCTGCTCATCCTGGCCGCGCTGCAATCCCTGCCCACGGAGCCGTACGAAGCCGCGGCAGTGGATGGGGCGAGTTCCTGGCAGGTGTTCTGGCGCATTACCCTGCCTTTGGTCACCCCTTCCCTCATCGTCACCTTCCTGTTCCGCCTTATCATCGCCCTGAAGGTGTTTGACCTGGTCTTCATCCTCACCTACGGTGGCCCGGGTTCGGCCACCCAGGTGATGTCCTTCTACATCTACAAGGTCGGCTTCACCATGTTCAAGACGGGCTACGCGGCCGCGCTGACCCTGTTGGTCTTCTTCATGGTGGCGATCATCTCCACCATCCTGACCACAGGGCGGGAACTCCTGATGCGGTGGCAGCGGTGAGCCGACGCGAACTCAAACCCACGGAGGGTGGAATGGCTACGGTTGCGGAAACCCAAGCGGTGGTCCAGCGCCGGGAGAGGCGGGAGAGCCTGGGGGCGTACCTCGCCCGGCGGGCCCCGCAGATTGTGGTGATCTTCGTCTTCACGGTCTCCATCGTGCTGCCCATCATCTACATGGCGACCACGTCCCTCAAGGAGCCCATTGAGATCCGCGAGTCGGGGGCCCTCTTGCCCTCAAAGGGGCTCTTCACCATCAACTGGGTGCGGGCCTACCGCAACGTCCCGCTCCACATGTACCTCTTCAACTCCACGGTGGTGGCGGTGTGCAGCACGCTATTGGCCATGGCCATTGCTGTGCCGGCCACCTACGCCATCGTGCGCTTCAGGGCTGGGGGGCAGATGCTGCCTTCCATGATCCTGGGGACCTACGTCATGCCGCCCATTGTGGTGAGCATCCCCTTCTTCGCCATGATGCGCATGTTGAACCTGGTCAACACCAAGACGGGCCTCATCGTGGCGCACGCCATGATCCACGCGCCCGTGGCCATCTGGCTCTTGGATAGCTTCGTGCGCGCCATCCCCAGGGAACTGGAGGAGGCGGCCTGGATTGACGGCTACAGCCGCTTCCAGACCCTGTTCCGCGTGGTGCTTCCCCTCATCCAGCCCGGCCTGGTGGCGACGGCGGTCATCTGCCTGATCCTCTCCTGGAACGAGTTCCTCTTCGCCCTTCTCCTCACCTACAGCGACGTGTCCCACACCTTCCCGGTGGGGGTCTCCCGCTACGAGGGGGAGCACGGGCTGCAGTTCGGCGAGATGTCGGCCGCTGCGCTCACGGGCATCGTGCCCATCTACATCCTGGTGCTCTTCTTCCAGCAGTACTTGGTGCGGGGGCTGACCCGGGGCGGTGTGAAGGGGTAAGCGCGTAGACCTGACATCCCATCAACGCATCGGAGGCAGTGGGACCATGAACCGTCTGTTCCAAGAGATCGCTCGGAAAATAGAGGATGGGACTTTCAAGCCGGGGGAGCCGCTGCCTTCCCCGGCGGACCTGGCCAAGATGTTCGGCGCGACGGAAGCCGAGGTGCAGGTGGCCCTTTCGGAACTCATCTACGAGGGGCTTCTGGAGAGGGTGCGGCCCAAGCCCACGGGGGAGGTGCGGGTGCCGCCCTATCGCCTGTGGGGGACGTTGGGCGGCATCCACAGCATCACCCAGGAGGCGCGCAAGCGGGGCCAGAAGCCGGGCACCAAGGTCCTCTTCTTTGACTTTGTGCCGGCCTGGCCCACCCTGGCCGCCCGCATGCAGATGGAGGTGGGGGAAGAGGTCATCGTCATGGAGCGGCTGCGCACCGTGGACGGGGAGCCAGTGGCCATTGAGACCTCGTACCTGCCGGCCAAACTGATGCCGGGCGTCACCAAGGAGATGTTTGAGCAATCTGGGTCTGCCCAGTCTTCCTTTGAGGTGATGCAGAAGCAGTACGGCCTGGTGCCCCACCGGGCGACAGACGAACTGACCGTGGTGGCGGTGGAGAAGCGGGAGGCGGAACTCCTGGGCCTGGAGGAAGGGACGCCGGTCCTCCTGCGCTTCCGCATCACCTACTCGCCGGAGGGGGTGCCCATCAAGTCGTCCCGGGCCCTCTGGAAGTTCCGGGCGGGGTACCAGATGGACCTGACGGAAGAGTAGGCCCCTTGGGCCCCCGCGGCGGATCAGCGCCCTCGGCGCGGGGGCTTGGGGGCGAAAGGAGAACCCTGGTCAGGGGGGTGGAACGTGGCCAGCATTGAACTGAGGAACGTGTGGAAACTGTACGGCGAGGTGGGGGCCGTAGAGGATGTCTCCTGGAAGTGCGAGGATGGAGAATTCTTCTCCCTCCTGGGGCCCTCCGGGTGCGGCAAGTCCTCGTCCCTGCGGATGATCGCCGGCCTGGAGGAGATCACCGCCGGGGAGATCCTCTTTGACGGCCGTGTGGTCAACGACCTGCCACCCCGCGAGCGGAACGTGGCCATGGTCTTTGAGACCTGGGCCCTCTA
>DAOTYM010000236.1:0-1618 GCA_034434775.1 Anaerolineae bacterium
AGTAGGGGCGCACGGCCGTGCGCCCCTACGTGTGGGACCGCAACCGTGACCTGCATGGCTGAAAACGGAATTTTGATTGCGGTCCAGCCCCTAGAGTTCCACGGCGAACCCCTCTCCCTCGGGTCCGGTCCCCTCCTCGCCACGCCGCCCGCCGAAGGCCGAGGGGGCCCGGCCGGCCTGGGCCACGCTTCCCACCACGGCCTCCCACGTGCCCAGGCCCGCCTGGCGCGCCCCATGGGCGATGGCCCGGGTCACCGCACCAGCCGCTTCCAGCACGATGGACCCCAGGAGGGAGCCCGCCTCCACGCTGGCAAAGCGGCGCAGGGACTTCCGGTCCAGCCGCCCCAGCGCGCCGCAGTACCGCTGGGTGACCACCCCCACCCTCAGGACCAGGAAGGCGTTGGCCGTCCCCTCAATGATGGAATTGGTGACCATCGTCGCCACCACGTTCACCCCCGGGATCACGCTGGCCAGCGATCCGCTCAGGGCGGCGGCGATGACTGGCTCCACCTGCTCGGCGATGTCCATGTCCTCCAGGCCGGTCACCAGGAGGGTAGTGAGGGCTACGTTGGCGTAGAGGTCCAGCATCTCCCGCAGGGAGGGGCGCTGGTGGTAGAGGTGGGCCAGCCGCCAGACCATGCGGGCCTGGGCCAGGAGCACCATCAGGCCGTCCAGCCGGCCGCTCTGGGAGATGGCCGTGCTGACGAAGACCGTGGTCGCCGTCTCCTTGATGATCCGCTTCGCCTCCTCGTCCAAGATGCGGAGGGCCCGCGCCACGCCTTCACGCGTGTGCAGGTCCAGGGGGAAGCCGGCCAGGGAGGGGTTGCGCTCCAGGCGCGCCCCCAGGCGCTGGAGGTATTGGGCGTACTCTGGCGCCCCTTCGTCAGCCGGGGGTTGGAGGGGGCAGGCATGCGGGCCAGGCCCCCCACCAATCCCACCAGGGCCAGGGCGTAGAGGGCCAGGAGCCCCCACAGGGCGGCCTGGCCCAGCGCCGGGTGGACCGACCCAGCCAGTTGCACCACCTGGGCCGTCTGATTGACGGCGAAGAGGACGAACAGCACCAGCAGGAGGAGGCTAACTACGGCTCCAAGGCGCAGAAGTTCCGTTCTCATCGGAATGCCCTCCATACACAAGGTCAAAGGGGGCAGGGAGTGCACCTATCCCCACGTGGACATGTAGCTCCATTGTACCACATGGGGACTTCTGCATCCTGCCGGAAGGCGGCTGGAAAAGCCCTCCTTCCCCCTGGCGCGAGTAGGGCGGGGGCGCGCCCCGCCCGCGCATGAGAGCGGATGGAACCAACGGGGCCGATGCTTGACTTCCCGTACACTATCCAGTACAATGTTGCAGGATGTAGTTTGTGCCTCGTGCACGCCCGCGGGACGGATGCCCCTGGAGGGTGCGTATCCAGAGGCATGGCCTGTCCGTCAACAATAGAATAGAATGCGCTCTCGCGGCCTCACGCCGCTCGCACGATCCGAGCCGCGCTTGCAGGGATGACTCATTCTTACAGAACTCTGACAGCCTTCCGGTGTGACAGACCGTAGGGCACGCCTCCTGGCGTGCCATCTAGCGTCCGGAAGAGCCGTTAAAGTCTTCCCTTTGTAAAAACGAGTCA
>DAOTYM010000237.1:0-8457 GCA_034434775.1 Anaerolineae bacterium
TTTGGCGGTAGATGGGGGAGCCGGGCGTCTCCAGGCGGATGGCCAGGGCGATGCAGGCCATCAGGGGCGAGAGCGCGACCAGCCCCACCACAGCCCCTAACACGTCAATGGCCCGCTTGAGGAGGAGTTTCCAGCCGCTGATGGCCACATCCCGCAGGCCGATGAGGGGGATGCCGTTGAGGTCGTCCACGTCCACGTGGGTCAGCCGCATCTGGAACACGTCGGGGACGATGCGCACCCGCACCCGCGCCTGCTGGCACTGGGCCACCAGGTTCAGGATCTTGCGGTGGTACATCCAGGGCAGGGTGATGATGACTTCGTCCACCTCCCCCGAGGCGAGGAGTTCGGGCAGGCGGTCCAGCCCTCCCAGGCCCCGGAAACGGCCGAGGACCGAAGACCCCTTCTGGGGGTCGTCGTCCACGTAGCCCACCACCTGGTAGCCCAGTTCGGGGCGGGCGACGAGGTTGCGCATCACCGTGCGGCCCACCTCGCCGGCCCCCACGATGAGGACGCGGTCCACTCCGGTCCCGCGGCGCCGCAGCCGTTCCAGGATGGCGTGCTTCGCCAGGCGGCTCAGGCCCAACAGGACCGTGATGAGCACCAGGGCATAGATGAAGATGAGGCGGGAGTGGTACTGGGGCTGGTAGAAATAGAAGACGGCCACCATCAGCACGATGCCGGTCGTGGTCCCGCTGAAGATGGCGTAGACCTCGTCAAACCAGGAGCGGCCCCGGGAGGGGCGGTAGACCCCCTCCAGAGCGTAAGAGGCCAGGAGGATGCCCGTGAGGGCCAGGCCGATGGGGACGTAGGTCCAATAGGAGGTGTAGTACACCTCGTCCACGGGCCTGAACCACTGGAGGTGGTAGCGGACCCAGTAGGCCAGGGCAAAGGCCAGGTTGATCAGGATGATGTCGGTGGCCACTGTGATCCAGGTGACCAGGCGCTGGAACCGGTGGGACACCTCAAGTCCTCCGCTGGCCGATGGCTTTGTCGTAGGCATGGATGGTCTGCTGCGCCGTCTCGCGCCACGAAGCCCCCCGGGCGCGGGCCAGGCCGCGCTCCCGCAGGAGGGCCCGCAGGTCGGCATCCTGCCACACCCGGGCCAGGGCCTCCGCCAGTTGATCCGGGTCGGTGGGGTCTACCAGCAGCCCGGCCTCCCCCACCACTTCGGGCAGGGCGCCCCGGTCCGAGGCCACCACGGGCAGGCCGCAGGCCATGGCCTCCAGGGGCGGCATCCCGAACCCCTCGTACAGGGAGGGGTAGACCAGGGCCGTAGCGGCATTGTACCATAACACAAGTTCGTCCGTGGGCACAAATCCGACCAGGCGCACGTGGCGGGCCAGGTCCAGTTCGTCTATGCTCTGCAGGGCTTCGGTGTAGCCCCAGCCGCGTCCGCCCACCACCGCGAGGTAGGGGGCGTGGCCCGCGTCCAGGAGGCGGCGCACCGCCTGCAGGGCCGCGGGGAGGTTCTTGCGGGGCTCCAGGGTGCCCACGAAGAGGAAGAACTGGGGGGGCAGCCCCTGGGCCTCCCGGAAGGCCTCTACTTCTGCCCGGGGCAGGGGGCGGAAGGCCTCCCCCACGCCGCATGGGGCCACATCCACCTTCTCCTCCGGCGTCCCAAGCCAGCGGATGAGGTCGCGCTTGGTGTGTTGGGAGATGGCGATGACGCGGCGGGCCCTCTGCACGGAGAGGCGGGTGAACAGGCTCAGGTACAGGCGGTTCCAGGGCCGGAAGGCCTCGGGGAACCGGAGGAAGGAGAGGTCGTAGACGGTGACCACGAAGGGGCAAGGGCAAGCGGCCGGGGCCACGAAGGCCAGGGCGTGGAGGAGGTCCACCCCCTCGCGCAGGAGGGCGAAGGGCTGGGCCACCTGCTCCCACAGGATGCGCATGGCGGGGGAGTGGGTGGGCCACCGGGTGGCCTGGGTGCGGATGCCCTCCAACGGAGCGCTGTACCGCGCGCTCAGGAAGGCGGTGAACCTGTAGCCGCCATCCACCAGGGGCAGGTGGCGCAGGAGGTTCTGGATGTAGACGCTGATGCCAGCAGCCCGGTAGTTCTGCGCGGTGGAGAGGAGGTGCGCGTTGAGGCCTACGTGCGCAACTCCCGGGGGCGTGCTGGCGCGCAAGGTCCTCTGCTTGTCCACGGGAGGGATTATACCACAAGGGGGGCCGAGGGAAAAGCCGGAGGAGGCTGTGTCCGGGCCCTGCCTTTTGCCCAAAATGGTTTGGCATTCGGGGCAAAATTCTGGTATAATTCCTATGGGCACAGGGAACGGGTGCAGGGGATTTGGATGGGCGCGTGACGGCCCTTGGGGGCCGGATGGAGGATAGATGAGCAGTTCCTGGTTGAAAAATGGGTTTGTCTATATCCTGATCTTGGTCGCTGCGGTGGCCCTGTTCTTCAGTTTCTTCCCCCCTTCGGAGAGGCCCTCGGAGGTGGGGCTGACCACGGTGGCCGAATGGGCGCGCCGAGGGGAAATCGTGAAGATCACGGTGGCCGGGGACGAACTGGAGGTGCTCCGCAAGGGGAGCGCCAAGCCGGTCATCTCCCGCAAGGAGCAGGGGGTCAGCCTGGCGGAAAGCCTGAAGAGCCTGGGCGTCAGCGAGGAGCAGATCGCGGCCATTGACCTGGAGGTCAAGGCTCCCAGCCAGTGGGCCGACCGCCTCACGGTCCTGGGGAGCCTGTTGCCCATCGTGTTCGTGGGCGCGCTGTTCTTCTTCCTGATGCGCCAGGCCCAGACGGGCAACAACCAGGCCATCTCCTTCGGCAAGAGCCGCGCCCGCCTCTTCACCGGCGACAAGCCGACGGTGACCTTTGACGATGTGGCGGGGGTGGACGAGGCGAAGGAGGAGTTGCGGGAGGTGGTGGAGTTCCTGAAGGAGCCGGCCAAGTTCGCCTCGTTGGGGGCGCGCATCCCCAAGGGGATCCTGCTGGTGGGGCCGCCAGGGACGGGGAAGACCCTCATGGCCAAGGCCGTCTCCGGCGAGGCGGGGGTCCCCTTCTTCTCCATCTCCGGCTCGGAGTTCGTGGAGATGTTCGTGGGGGTGGGCGCGAGCCGGGTGCGGGACCTCTTTGACCAGGCCAAGCGGAACTCCCCCTGCATCGTCTTCGTGGACGAGATTGACGCCGTGGGGCGGCACCGGGGGGCGGGGCTGGGGGGTTCCCACGACGAGCGGGAGCAGACCCTGAACCAGATCCTGGTGGAGATGGATGGCTTTGACACCGACACGAACGTGATCGTGATGGCGGCGACCAACCGGCCAGACATCCTGGACCCGGCGCTCCTGCGGCCGGGGCGGTTTGACCGGCAGGTGGTGTTGGACCGGCCGGACCGGAAGGGGCGGCGAGCCATCCTGGAGGTGCACGTGCGTGGGAAGCCGCTGGCGCCGGACGTGGACCTGGACGTCCTGGCGGCACAGACGCCGGGGTTTGTGGGGGCAGACCTGGAGAACCTGGTGAACGAGGCGGCGATCCTGGCGGCGCGGCGGAACAAGAAGGCCATTGGGATGGCGGAGTTTCAGGAGGCGGTGGAGCGGGTGATGGCGGGGCCGGAGCGGCGCAGCCGGATCATCAGCCCGGAGGAGAAGGAGATCATCGCCTATCACGAGGCGGGGCACGCGTTGGTGATGCGGATGCTGCCGGGGTGCGACCCGGTGCACAAGGTGAGCATTGTGGCGCGGGGGATGGCCCTGGGGTACACGATGCCGCTGCCGGAGGACGACCGGTACCTGCAGAGTCGGAGCCGGTTTCGGGACGAGTTGGCGGGGCTCCTCGGGGGGCGAGCGGCGGAGGAGTTGGTGTTTCAGGATGTGACGACGGGGGCGGCCAACGACCTGGAGCGGGCGACGCGGTTGGCGCGGAAGATGGTGACGGAGTATGGGATGAGCGAGCGGTTGGGGCCGCTGACCTTTGGGCAGAAGGAGGAGTTGGTCTTCCTGGGGAAGGAGATCGGGGAGCAGCGGAACTACAGTGAGGAGGTGGCGCGGCAGATAGACGAGGAGGTGCGGCGGTTCATAGAGGAGGCGTATGCGCGGGCCAAGGAGGTGTTGAGCCGGCACCGCGATCGGTTGGACCGCCTCGCCCACGCCCTCATAGAACGGGAAACCCTGGAAGGGGAGGAGTTGAAAGCCATCCTGGATGGCGTGCCGGCGTAGCCCGGCCAGGGTGTGGGGGCACGCCTCGGGCGTGCCCTTTTTGTTTGCAGCACCACAGCCAGCACCTGGCAGGGGCGAACCGTGGATCGCCTGGAGGGGAGCCGTCAACGGATGGCCAACGAATCAACGAATGGGCCTGTCGTTGACGGCGTGGGCGAGCCACCGGTTCCAACTGGCTCGCTTCGCGGCAGGTTGTGCCAGGGTGCCGTGTTGTGCTATAATGCTTTTTGGGCCGCGCGACCTCAGATGCAGGCCCGCAGGGTGCTTCGGGCGAGGGACGGAGATCGTGCCTGGACGGGTCACCATCAAGGGCACCAAGGACGGCCTGACCGTCTTCCTGGGGCCTGGCGAATTGAGCGCCCTGGTGGAGGAGTTGGAAGGGCACCTGGCGCAGCGCCCGGCCTTCTTCCGCGGCGGGCGGGTGGTCCTCCACGTGGGGCCCCGCCAGATGTCGGCGGAGGAGATCGCCCGGGTGGGCCAGTGTTTGGCGCAGTGGGGGGTCTCCCTGTGGGCTGTGGATACCGAGGCTGCGGAGACGGCGGCCTCGGCGCGGGCCCTGGGCCTGGAGGTCCTGCCGGAAGGCCGGAAGGCTCCCGCGGGCGCGGGAGGCCTTTCCCCGGCTTCGGAGGGGGAGAGCGCGGTCCTGGTCTGCCGGACGCTCCGCTCGGGCCAGGCTCTGCGCCACCCGGGGCACGTGGTGGTCATCGGCGACGTCAACCCCGGGGCGGAGATCGTGGCTGGGGGGCACGTGGTCGTCTGGGGGCGGCTGCGGGGCACCGTGCACGCTGGCGCCCATGGGGATGAAGGGGCGGTCATCTGTGCCCTGCGTCTGGCTCCGACGCAGTTGCGCATCGCCGATGTCGTGGCCCGCTCGCCTGAGGACGTGGAGGAGCCAGAGGGCCCGGAAGTCGCCAGGCTCAAGGACGGGCGGATCGTGGTAGAGCCATGGTCCTAGGCTCTAGGAACCCCGGGCGCAAGGCCTGGCCCGGGGGATGATAGGACAAGGAGGGCTCATGCCAGCGCGGATCGTGACCATCACCTCTGGCAAGGGGGGAGTGGGCAAGACCACGGCCACGGCCAACCTGGGGGTGGCGCTGGCCCTCTTGGGCAAGCGCGTGGTGACCATTGACACCGACATCGGCCTCCGCAACCTGGATGTCATGCTGGGGCTGGAGAACCGCATCGTCTACGACCTCGTGGACGTGGTGGAGGGGCGCTGCCGCCTCCACCAGGCCATGATCCGGGACAAGCGGCTGCCCCAACTGTACCTCCTCCCGGCCGCGCAGACCCGGGACAAGACCGCCATCGGCCCGGAAGACCTGGTGGCCGTCTGCGAGAACCTACGTCCGGACTTTGACTTCTTGCTCATTGACTCGCCCGCGGGCATTGAGCGGGGGTTCCAGACCGCCGTGGCCCCGGCAGACCTGGTCCTGGTGGTCACGACGCCAGAGGTGGCCTCCGTGCGGGACGCCGACCGGGTCATCGGCCTGGTGGAGGCGGACGGCAAGGGGCCGGCGCAACTCATCATCAACCGCATCAAGCCGGGCCTGGTGCGCAAGGGGGACATGCTGTCCACGTCCGACGTGGTGGACGTGCTGGCCGTGGAACTCATCGGCATCGTGCCGGAGGACGAGCGGATCCTCGTCGCCGCCAACCGCGGAAGGCCGGTGGCCTTTGACCAGCATTCGCCGGCAGGCATGGCCTTCCGCAACGTCGCGCGCCGCCTCTTGGGAGAGGAGGTGCCCTTCCTATCCTTGGACAAGGGCGAGAGTTTCCTGGGGCGGCTCCTGGGGCGCATGAGGCCTTCGGACTGATGGGGGCAGGGCGCACGGCCTGTCACGGGGAAGGGGGCTGCTATGGGCTTTTGGGACCGTCTGCTGGGGCGTGGTGAACCTCCGAGCCGCGAGGTGGCCCGGGAACGGCTGGAACTGGTCCTGGGGTACGACCGCGCCAAGATCTCGCCGCAACTTCTGGAGACGTTGAAGGACGAACTGATCAACGTCATCTCCCAGTACGTGGAGATTGACCGCGATCGGGTGGAGATCAGCCTGACCCAAGACCGGCGTCAGGGGCGGTTGGTGGCCAGCATCCCGCTTCGGTCCGGGCGCCGGGGCTAGGCTGGCCCTCGTCGCTGGGAGGCGTATGGCTCCTCGCCGGTTTGTGCGCAACTTTGACTTCGGGCTGGTGCTGGCTGTGGCCCTCTTGGTCGTCCTGGGGGTCCTGATGGTGTCCAGCGCCACCGCGAACTCCCCGGGGCTGGAGGAGCTCCCGCTCCGGCAGGCCATCTATGCCGGGGTGGGGTTCGTCTTCCTGGCCGTGGGTGCAGCGCTGGACTACCGCAGCCTCACCGCCCTGCGCTGGCCCCTCTACGGGGCCATGTTGCTCTTCCTGGCGGTGGTGTTCGTCATCGGCCAGGTGATGCACGGCGGCCAGCGCTGGATTGACGTGGGGCCGGTCCAGGTGCAGCCTTCGGAACTGGCCAAACTGGCCTTCGTGCTGGTCCTGGCCTCCTTCCTGGCTTCCCGGGGCGAGGCGGTGCGCGGCCTGGGGACGGTGGCCCTTTCCCTGGCCCTCCTGGTCCCGCCCGTGGTGCTCATCTACCTGCAGCCGGACCTGGGCACAGCGCTGGTGTTGGTTTTCGTCTGGGGGGCCATGCTCTTCGCCGCTGGGGTGCGGCTGGCCTACCTGGGGGCCCTGGCGGGAGGAGCGCTGGCGATGTTCCCCTTCCTGTGGCCGCGCCTCCAGGGGTACATGCAGCGGAGGCTCTTGGCTTTTCTGAACCCGGCGGGCGACCCTGCCGCCAGTTACAACGTGACCCAGGCCCTCATCAGCATCGGGTCGGGGGGGCTGTTCGGCAAGGGGTTCCGCCACGGGACCCAGAGCCAACTGCACTTCCTGCGCATCCGCCACACCGACTTCATTTTCTCGGTCATCGGGGAAGAACTGGGGCTTGTGGGGTGCCTCCTGGTCCTCGGGCTCCTGGGGTTCGTCCTCTGGCGGATGTTGCGGGCGGCCGAGGTGGCGCGGGACGCCCAAGGCCGCCTCATCGCCGTGGGCATGGCGGCCCTCCTGTTCTTCCAGTCCGCGGTGAACATCGGGGTCAACGTGGGGGTGGTGCCCGTGACAGGCATCCCCCTGCCTTTCATCAGCGCGGGAGGGAGTTCGCTGGTCACCTTCCTCTTCGGCGTGGGGTTGGTGGAAAGCGTGCTCCTCCGCAGGAGGAAGATAGACTTTTGAGCGAGGCGAGGCACGTGGCAGGCCGCTCCAAGGTGGCCCTGGTGCGGGAGGGGGACCGGTTTCGGACGGTCCTTTCCGCGCTGGAGGCCATCGCCGGTGAAGTGCGCCTGGAGGGCGTCCGCCAGGTCCTGGTGAAGCCGAACTTCGTCTCCGTGAGCCGCCAAGAGGCGGCCACCCACGTGGACGCCGTGCGCGCCCTCCTGACGTGGCTGCGGGAGCGCTACGACGGCCCGGTGGTAGTGGCCGAGGGGCCGGCGGTGGAGACGGCTATGGAGGGGTTCCGCCACTTCGGCTACCTGGGCCTGCCGGACGAGTACGGGGTGGAACTGCGGGACCTGAACCAGGACGAGTGGGAATGGGTGGCCGTCTACGACCGGCGGCTGCGGCCCATGCCGCTCAGGGTGGCGAAGACGGTGCTCCAGAGCGACTTCCGCATCGCCATCGGGCCGCCCAAAACCCACGACGCGGTGATCGTCACCCTTTCTCTCAAGAACTTGATCATGGGGAGCTTGATCCGGGACCAGCGGGATTTCCGGCGCAGCCGCATGGTGGCCGACGGAGGGCGCATGCTGCCCACCTGGTTCACCGAACTGCCCGGCCTGCGGGACCTGAAGATGTGGTTCGGGCGGGCCATGACCCACAGCGACAAGTTCGCCATGCACCAGGGGTATCCGGTCCTCAACCTGAACCTGTACGTCCTGGCCCGCCGCATCTTCCCCCACCTGAGCGTGATAGACGGCTGGGTGGGCATGGAGGGGGATGGCCCGTCCCACGGGGACGCGGTGGAGACGCGGTGGGCCGTGGCCAGCACCGATTTCCTGGCGGCAGACGCCACGGCGGCCCGGCTCATGGGGTTTGACCCCCACCAGGTGGGGTACCTGCACTACTGCGGCCTGGGGGGCTTGGGCCGCATGGACCCGGAGGAGATAGAGTTGGTGGGGAACCTGGCGCTGGAAGAGGCCCGGCGGGCCTTCCGGCCCCATCGGGAGCACCACCTGCAGGAGCACTGGCACCTGCCGGGGGTGGAGCGGTACCTGCACGCGCCGCTCCCGAGGAGCGCCGTCAACG
>DAOTYM010000238.1:0-4655 GCA_034434775.1 Anaerolineae bacterium
GGCGTTGGGGTCCGGGCGGCGCCGGGGTTCCTCCAACGGGGGGAGCCAGGGGACCTCGTCGCCATCGGCTTTCGTCGTCACAAGGTCCCTCTCGTTCACAGCGAAAGCCCCTTCCAGAGCATCTGCACGCCGATGAAGACCAGGAGCAGGATCAGGGCCGTGCGGAGCCATGCCGCGCGGAGACGCGGGGCGAGGCGCGCGCCGGTGAGGGCCCCGGCGAAGACGCCCAAGGCGGTCGGCACGGCCAAGGCCGGGTGGATGTCGCCCCGGCCGTAGTAGACGAAGAAACTGGCGCTGGCGGTGATCCCCACCATGAAGTTGCTGGTGGCCGTGGCCACGCCCAGGGGGATGCCCATGATGCCATACATGACAGGGACTTTGATAAACCCTCCTCCCACACCGAGGAGGCCTGAAAGAGCCCCAGCCACCAGACTAAACCCCATGCCCGCAAACCAGTGGCGCGGAATATAGTCGGTTCGGAAAAGGTCTTCTTCGCTTCCCTCACCTACCCGGCGATGCGCTCGGTAGAGGGTATGCCCAGCCAGGAAGAAGACGATAGCCGCAAAAAGGAAGTGCAGAGCCACAGGGCTCATCCATCCAGCCAGCAGACTCCCTAAAATGGCCCCGCTCGTCGTTGCCAGCTCCAAACGCATGGCCAGCCCCACGTCGGCCCCGCGCTTCCCCGTGGCCAGCCAGGCCACCCCGGCGGAGGTCGCGATGACCCCCACCAGGCTCGCCCCAACCGCGGCGCGGATGGGCACATCCAGGAACACCGTCAGGACCGGCACGAGGAAGACCCCGCCACCGATGCCCAAGAGGGCGCCCAAGACGCCGGCCACGAACCCTGCACCGGCCAGAGCCACCAACGTCAACGCCAGGGAAGCCACCGCGTGCAACCTACCTCCACCGCATGCAAGGCCTCCGCCTGCTGCGCTGCGAGGCGTGTCCAGAGATTCGGCTACCTGGGGGCGTGGATTGCGGCCTCAGCCCGCTAGCCGATCGCCAGGAACCGATACCATTCTGTCAGGTCCGACTTCAGGTCCTCATAGCGGGCCTGGAGCGCCGCATGGAGCTGCGCGTTCTCAATCGCCACGGCCGTGAGGTCCGCCACAGAGAGGAGGAACTCCTTGGCCACCGGTCCAAACCGCCTCGGCTGGGCGGAATAGGCCCGCATCACCCCGATGACCTTCCCATCGCGCCGCCGGAGAGGCACCGCCAAGACGGAACGGATCCCCTCCCGGGCCGCCTCTTCGGGGTACTGGAACCCGGGCTCCGTCGCCACATCAAAGAGGACCACAGGTTCACCCGTGAGCACTTTCTGGTCAATGGGGCTTGCCTCCACCCGCACCTCCCCCTTGGAAAGGTACGCAGGGCTCAGCCCGTACGCGGCGATGAGGTGCAGCCGCTTGCCCCTGGGCCCCAGCAGGCGGATGGACGCGGCCTTGATGCGCATCTCGTTCACCGTGGCCTGCAGGACGTTGGCCAGCATGGTCTTCAGGTCCAGGCTGGAGTTCAGCGCCTCGGCAATGCGGAAGAGCCCCTGGTGCAACTGGGCCTTCTCAATGGCGACCGCGCCCAGGTCAGCCACGGCTTGGAGGAAGAGCTTCTCCTCCTCGGTGAAGGCCCGGGCCTCGCCACAGTAGACGCGGAGGAGGCCGATGGGGCGCCCACGCACCTGGAGCGGAACGGCCAGCATCCCGCAGAGGCCCTCCTGGCGCGCTTCCTCCGGGTATTGGAAGCCCGGCTCGCACGTCACATCCGCCACCCAGACCGCCTCGCCCGCCAGGACCCGCTGGTCCACCTCGCTCTCGCTCAGGAGCACGCTCCCCTTGCCCAGGTACCGTGCGCTCAGGCCGATGGACGCCACAAGGCGCAGTTCCTGGGCATCGGCATCCAGCAGCCGGATCAAGGCCCCCCGCGCCCCCAAGTGCTCGGTCACCACCTGGAGGATGGCCTGCAACGTCTCCTCCAGGTTGAGGGAGGCGTTGATGGCATGGGCGACGCGGTAGAAGACCTCCATGCTGGGACCCGTTTTCTCCTCCATGGCCATCATCACACCCCTTTCACCGTCCCAAGCGCCTCCCACCAGCGAGGCCATTGTACCACCGGAGAGGCAGGTAGGTCAACGGCACCGCCTTTCAAGCCCCCAGGACGGAGCCCACCAGGCCCCGTTGGCCGCGGAAGAAGGCCTGGGCGTCCATCGGCTGCTTCCCAGCCGGCTGGACCTCCTCCAGCACCAGGATGCCCTCTCCCGTGACCACGCCCAGACGGCCGCCGAGCAGGACCACCCTCCCCGGCTCCCCCTCCGCACTGCCTTCGGCTGGGCGCGCCCGCAGGACCTTGAGGCGCTGCCCCCGCCAGAAGGTGTAACTGCCGGGCCAGGGGTTGAAGGCCCGCACCTCCCGCGCCAGCACCTTCGCTGGCTTCGTCCAGCGGATCTCCGCGTCGGCCGTCCGCAGGGGGGGCGCGTAGGTAGCCCCCGCCTCATCCTGAGGGCGCGGCGCGATCTCCCCCGCGATCCACCTCGGCAGGGTCTCCAAGAGGAGGTCCCGCCCCAACTGAGCCAGTTTCTCCGAGAGGGTGCCGGCGGTGTCCTCGTCCCCGATGGGGCACGGGGCCTGGCTCAGGATGGGGCCGGTATCCAGCCCCTCGTCCATGAGCATGATGGTCACGCCGGTCTCCCGATCCCCGGCCAGGATGGCGGCGGGGATGGGCGCGGCCCCCCGGTGCCGCGGCAGGAGGGAGGCGTGCACGTTGAGGCATCCTTTGGCGGGGATGGCCAGGACCTCCGGCGGGAGGAGCATGCCGAAGGCGGCCACCACAACGGCCTGCGGGGCAAGGTCCCGCAGGTGTTCCAGGAGCGAGGGGTCCCCGCGCAGCCCTGTGGGCTGGAAGGCCGGCAGGCCACGGGCCATCGCCAGCTCCTTGACCGGAGGCGGCCTGAGGGCTCGGCCCCGCCCAGCCGGCCTGTCCGGCTGCGTCACCACCGCCAGCACCTCGTGCTCCGCCAGGAGCCCCTCCAGGATGGGCACGGCAAACTGCGGCGTGCCCATGAACACCACGCGGACTTTCTCGGGCATGGTCCCCCTCGCCTCGGCATCGGCAGGGGGATTCTAGCACAGGGGATGGAGGGAGGCAATTCGCACCTCACACCCCACTGCTCCCCGGGCCAGGGTAAACCTCAAAGCAATCCCGCAGGCTTCCGTAGACCTGGAGGAACGCGGCGTAGGCCTGGTCGTAGAGGACACGGTTCTTCAGATCTGGCTCCACCCGCTCCACGATGCGGACTGTGCGCCCGGCCACTTCCTGTAGGTCGCCCCCCAGGCCTGAGCCCACCGCAGCCAACAAGGCCGCTCCCAGGGCTGCCGTTTCCACCGTGGAGACGGTCACCACAGGGATGCCTGTCACGTCCGCCCGGATCTGGCGGAACAGGCGGCTGCGGGCGCCGCCCCCCACGGCGCGGATCTCCGCCGTCTCGCAGCCGGCTTTCTGCATGCTCTCCACAATGCTGCGCAGGGCATACGCAGCACCCTCCAGGATGGCGCGCGCCAGGTGCCCCCGCCCATGCGCCAACGTCAACCCGTAGAACACCCCTCGGGCTTTGTTGTTCCATTCCGGGGCCATAGCGCCCATCATGCAAGGGAGGAAGATCACCCCTTCGGATCCCGGCGCCACTGCCTCCGCCTCGCTGTTCAGAACCTCGTAGGAGGTCTCGGGGCCGTAGAAGTGGTCCCGGAACCACCGGTAGTTGCCGCCGGAGACAAAGCCAGGGTTCTCCAGAAGCCAGCGCTCCGGATGGGCGTGGCAATGGGTCTCCACCAGGCGAGTGGGATCAAAAGCCGGCTCCACGGCCGAGACGCAGACCGGCTCCGCCGTGCCGATGATGTCGGCCACCACGCCGGGCTCTAGCACCCCCGCTCCCACGCAGGACGCGTGTTCATCCCCGCACCCGACCACCACCAGCGTCTCAGGGCGAAGCCCCAACGCCTGCGCGGCTTCCCGAGTCAACTGGCTCACCGCTTCGGTGGCCGGCCGCACCTCGGGGAGAAGCGCGGCGTCAATCTCCAGGTCCTGCAGGAGCCGCAAAGCCCACCGCCGCTCCGCCACGTCAAACAGCATGGTGGAGGAAGCCTGGGAGTAATCCACCACCACCTCTCCCGTGAGCAAGTAGACCATGTAGGTCGTGGAGGGCATCAGTTTCCAGGTCTTGGCGTAGACCTGCGGGAGGTTGGCACGCGTCCAGAGGATCTTCGGGGCCGTGTGGGAGGCATCCACGTTCAACCCCGTGAGCCGGAACAGGTGCTCAGGGGCGAAGCGTGCCTCAATTTCCTCACACTCTCGGACGGCGCGCCGGTCCATCCAGAGAATGTAGGGGGCCAGGGGGTCGCCTCCTTGCCCCACGGGCACGAATCCGTCCACCGTGCCATCCACTCCAACGGCCACGACATCCTCCGGCCTCACGCCGGCCCCTGCACACAGGCGGGGGATCGCCCGGCGCATGGCCTGCCACCAATGCTCCACCTCCTGCTCCGCCCACGCTGGGCGCGGGTAGAGCACCGGGAACTCCTCTGTCTCCACGCCGAGGATGCTCCCGTCCTCCCCCCAGAGGAGCACCTTGAGCCCCTGGGTCCCCACATCGCAGCCAATGGCGCACT
>DAOTYM010000239.1:0-12313 GCA_034434775.1 Anaerolineae bacterium
GCCACGGGCGCATCACGGCGCACTTCCGCCCGGACGACAAAGTGCGGGAACAGGAGGAGGTGTACGTCCAACTGTACAGGCAGGCTCACGAGCGCCTTGAGGGCTAGAGGCAATGTTACTCGTGCTACCATGATTGATCCGCCACAAGAGCCTCTGTTTCTTGGTCCCGAGGTGTTGAAGTGATCCCGCATCTTATGTTAGTTGGAGGGCCGGATGTCAGTGCCCGACTTGAACTCGTGCAGCTTCTAAGGTCGGATTTTCGCATATCTATAGCAGGCTCAGAAACAGGGGATGCTGAGCGCCTTCGGCAGGCAGGATTTCTCTACCACGGCTATACCTTGGCTCGCCGGGTCAATCCCGTGTCCGACCTTCTAACACTCTTACAGCTGTTTCGCCTTTTCCGTCGAGAGCGGCCTGATATTGTCCACACATTTGATACCAAACCTTGCGCTTACGGCCGCTTGGCAGCTTCTTTGGCGCGCATTCCTGTAGTTATAGGCACGCTTCCCGGTTTAGGCTCCCTGTATATTGAGGAAAGTGGCGTCTGTATTCAGGGCATCCGCTTTCTCTATGAAAGAGTGCAGTCTCTGGCTTGTTCCTTCTCCGACTTGACGATTTTCCAGAATTCAGAAGATGAGCGCTATTTCGTAGAGCGGCGGTTAGTGTCCCCGGAGAGGGCCACGGTCGTTCCAGGTTCCGGTGTCAAGACTGATGTATTCTCGCCAGGCGCTGTGCCTCAGCGGGAGGTGCGGAGGGTGAGAGCAGAGCTGGGGCTTCTGGATGACCAGGTTGTCATCACCATGGTCTCGCGAGTAATACGCTCTAAGGGGGTCCTTGAATTCGCCAAGGCCTCACAAATGGTGAGCCAGGTGTACGATAACGCGGTCTTTCTGCTGGTCGGCCCTGACGACAGAGACAGTGTCGACCGGCTGACTCCTCGTGAGATGGAAGAAGTTGTCCATGCTGTCCGGTGGCTGGGGGAACGTCGCGACGTCCCTGCGATCCTCGCTGTGACCGATGTTTTCGTGCTCCCATCCTACTACCGTGAGGGGATTCCCCGTGCGCTGCTGGAGGCAGCTTCTATGGCCCTTCCACTGATTGCCGTTGACTCTCCAGGATCCAGAGACGTGGTGGAACCGGGGGTGAACGGGCTCCTGGTGCCTCCCCGCTCTGCTCAGGACCTCGCTCAAGCGATTTGCCGATTGATCGCAGATCCCTTGCTGCGCTTGCAGTTGGGGCAAAGGTCACGCCAGAAGGCGGTAGAGTGCTTTGACCTTACCTCCATTGCTGACAGGCTTCGCTCAATATATAGGTGTTTCCTAGAAAGAGGTTGACTCTATGGAGAACTTCTCACAGGAACGTGAGCGCATCCTTGAAGTATATAAAATCTACGACATGAAACGAGATGATAGTCTTGCCCATTTGTTGCGTGTCCAAGAACGCCATCGTCAGACCTTGTGCTTGTTGAAAGCTTACGGCTTTCACCCCCCTTGGTGCTCTTCGCATTCTGGATGTGGGTTGTGGCGATGGTAGCTTGCTGCGCCAATTCCTGGAATGGGGAGCAGACCCTGCCAATCTGGCGGGCATTGACCTGCGGCCAGAGCCTGTGCAGAAAGCGCGGCACCTCAATCCCTCACTGGATGTGCGCTGTGGCTGTGCAACTTCCTTGCCATGGTCAGATGGATGGTTCAGCTTGGTCTGCCAGCATACTGTCTTCACATCAATATTGAGTTCTGAAATGAGGCAACAAATCGCGAAAGAGATGGCGCGATGCTGTGCAGTGGAGGGAGCAATTCTCTGGTATGATTTCACATATGATAACCCTCACAATCCTCACGTGCGGGGTATAAGCGCTGGCGAAATCCGTTCTCTCTTCCCTGGTTTTGAGATCCATTTGAGGCGGATCACGCTGGCACCTTTCATCGCTCGGCGCATACCTGCCTCTCTCCTGCCTATAGTGTATCCCATTCTCGCTTCCATCCCGTTCCTGTGCACCCACTATCTGGGCCTACTGATCAAACGCCAGGAGGCTCCCCATGCGTGACTCCTTCCTCCCCTTCTCCCCGCCCTGCCTGGGCGAGGAGGAGATCGCCGAGGTCGTGGACACCCTCCGCTCCGACTGGATCACCACGGGGCCGAAAGTCCGGCGCTTTGAGGAGGAGTTTGCCGCCTTCGTCGGCGCGCCGGCCGCCCTGGCCGTGAGTTCCGGGACGGACGCCATGCTCGTCGCCCTGGCCGCCCTGGGCGTGGGCCCCGGCGATGCCGTCATCACCACCCCCATGACCTTCTGCTCCACCGTCCACGTGATAGAGCACCTGGGCGCTACCCCCATCCTCGTGGACGTGGAGCCGGACACGCTGAACCTGGACCCCCGGAAGGTGGAAGAGGCGCTGGCACGGTGGGAGGATCAACCGCAGACCACGGACCGCGGCCCGCAGCGAACAGCCGTCAGCCGTCAGCGGTCAGCGGTCGGCCGTCGGCCGTCCGCCGTCGGCGGTCGCATCAAGGCGCTCCTCCCCGTCCACCTCTACGGCCACCCCTGCGACATGGACGCCCTCACGGAGATCGCCCGGAAGCACGGCCTGGCCATCGTGGAGGATGCTGCCCACGCCCTGCCGGCCAAGTACAAGGGCCGCACCATCGGCTCGCTCCCGACGGCAGACGATGGACCGCAGACCGCCGTCGGTGGTCTGCCGTCCGCGGTCTGCTTTTCCTTCTACGCCACCAAGAACCTGACCACCGCCGAGGGGGGCATGCTCACCGGTCCGCCGGACCTGGTGGAGGAGGCCCGCATCTGGAGCCTGCACGGCATGAGCCGCGACGCTTGGAAACGCTACAGCGCCGAAGGGTCGTGGTACTACGAGGTGGTCCGCCCCGGCTTCAAGTGCAACATGACCGACATCCAGGCGGCCCTGGGCCTGCACCAGTTGCGCAAACTCCCCCAGTTTCAGGCTCGCCGCCGGGAGATCGTCCAGCGGTACCACGAGGCCTTTTCCCAGTGGGAGGAACTCCAGGTCCCCACCGAGCGCCCCGAGGTGGAGCACGCCTGGCACCTCTACGTCCTCCGCCTGAACCTGGAGCGCTTCCGGCCGCCAGCGGCCAGCGGTCAGCCCTCGGCGGTCCGCAACCGCTTCATTGAGGAACTCCGCGCCCGCAACATCGGCACCAGCGTGCACTTCATCCCGGTGCACCTGCACCCCTACTACCGGGACACGTACGGCTACAAGCCCGAGGACTTCCCCGTGGCCTACCGGGAGTACCAGCGCATCGTCTCCCTGCCCCTGTACCCCCGCATGAGCGACCAGGACGTGCAGGACGTGGTTGATGCCGTGGTGGAGGTTGTGAAGCAGTATCGGAGGTAGGAGGACAGAGGGCGGAGGACAGAGAAGGGAGAGGATGGGGGTGCAATGCGAGGAGATTGTCGCTATCTCTCTGAGGAGGCTCACCGGCATCTGACGATTGACTGTGATCAAGTGAGCGCTATGCTCTGGACGCTCATGGACAGGTGGGAGACCTTCTCGTGATCCATCGTCTGTTCTCCATCTTCGGTTCTCCGTCTTCCACATTGAAGCGCGCCTTTGACGTGGTCGTGTCGGCGTTGGTCGTGCTGGTGGCGCTGCCCCTGTGGGCGGCCGTGGCCGTGGCCATCAAACTGGACTCTCCCGGGCCCGTCTTCCACCGGGCGCGGCGCATCGGCAAGGATGGCCGGCCCTTCACCCTCTACAAGTTCCGCACCATGGTGGCCGATGCCGATGCCCGAGGGCCCGGCATCACCCGGCGCGACGACCCGCGCATCACCCGGGTGGGGGGCTTCCTGCGCCGCATGAAGATTGATGAAATGCCCCAACTCCTGAACGTCCTCAAGGGGGAGATGAGCATCGTCGGCCCCCGGCCGGAGGACCCCCGCTACGTGGCCCGCTACACGCCGGAGGAGCGGCGGGTCTTCGCCGTGCGCCCCGGCATGGCCAGCCCTGCCTTCGTCAAGTACCGCCACGAGGAAGAACTCCTCGCCGCCCTGGGTGGGGACCTGGAGGAGGCCTACCTCCAGCACGTCCTTCCGGACAAACTGCGCATGGACCTGGACTACATCGCCCGCCAGTCCTTCGGGTACGACCTGGCCATCCTGGCTCAGGCGGCCCTCTCCCTCTTCACCCGGCCGGACGGCCGGCTGCCCCGCGCCCTCGCCTCTGAAGAGCCGACGCGGGACGGAGAAGCGCAAGGCACAAACCCGTGAACGCAGCCAACTCCAGAACTCCTTGGCGGCGAGCCCTGCGGTGGGCCCGCCGGGTCGCCCCCTTGGCGAGCCTGGACGCCCTGGTGGTGGCCGTGAGCCTCCTCCTGGCCTGGTCGGCCCGGGCGGCCACGACACCCCTCGCCTTCCAGCCAGTGCTCCTCTTCGGGGCCGCGGCGGTGGGGGTCTCCTGGGCCGTCAACTACGCCTTCGGCCTCTACCACCGCCTCTGGAAGTACGCCTCGGCCGGCGAGATCGTCACCATCGGCACCGCGGTGGCGGTGGGCACCTTCTTCCTCCTCGCGGGGGACCTCCTCTGGCCCGGCGCCAGGCCGGTCCCCCTGAGCGTGGTCCTCATGGAGGGGCTCTTCGCCTTCGTCGGCTTCGTCAGCGTCCGCTACCGGGGGCGGGTGTGGTCTGGCTTCCGCTGGCGCTGGCGGGCCCTGCGGGGCCAGTTCCCCTCGGCGCGGACCCGGGTCCTCATCGTCGGCGCGGGGGAGGCGGGACAACTCCTGGCCTGGCGCTTCCTGAACCACAGGGGAGGCGAGGGGTACCAGGTGGTGGGCTTCGTGGACGACGACCCGGGGAAGCAGGGGATGCGGGTCCACGGCATCCCCGTCCTGGGCGACCGCCACGCCATCCCCGACCTGGTGGCCCGGCACCAGGTGGCCCTGGTCATCCTCGCCATCTACAACATCTCGGGCGAGGACTTCCGGGCCATCCTGGAGATCTGCCAGGAGACGCCAGCGGCCATCAAGGTCCTGCCCAGCGTCTTTGACTTCCTGAGCGGCAAGAACGGCGTGGGGGCCCTGCGGGACGTGCGGACAGAGGACCTCCTGGGGCGCAAGCCAGCCGAGATTGACCTGGAGGCGTGCCGGTCGCTCCTGGCGGGGAAGCGGGTCCTGGTGACGGGGGCGGCTGGGTCCATCGGCTCCGAACTGTGCCGCCAGGTGGCCGCCTTTGGCCCGGCCTCCCTGGTCATGGTGGACAACAACGAGTCCGGCCTCTACGACCTGAGCGTGGAACTGGGCGGGAAGGGGGAGGAGGGGGGCCTGTGCTACGTGGTGGCCGACGTGACCCACCGGGGCAAGATGAAGGCCCTCTTTGAGCGGCACCGCCCCCAGGTGGTGTTCCACGCCGCGGCGTACAAGCACGTCCCCCTCATGGAGGCCCATCCGGACGAGGCGGTGCGGGTCAACGTGCTGGGGACGTGGATCGTCGCCGACCTGGCTTCCCGGCACGGCTGCGAGCGCTTCGTCCTCATCTCCACCGACAAGGCGGTGAACCCCTCCTGCGTGATGGGGGCGACCAAGCGGCTGTGCGAGATGCTCATCACCACTGCGGACGAAAGGCCGGGGACCGCAGCCATCGGCGGTCAGCCGTCGGCCGTCGGCGGTCGGGGCACGCTCTTCACCGCGGTGCGCTTCGGGAACGTCCTGGGCTCCCGGGGGAGCGTGGTGCCCACCTTTGAGCGGCAGATTGAGCGGGGTGGCCCCGTCACGGTGACCCATCCCGACATGACCCGCTACTTCATGACCGTGCAGGAGGCGGTTAGCCTCATCATCCAGGCCGCGACCTTCACCGAGGGGGGCGACCTCTTCATGCTGGACATGGGCCAGCCTCTCCGCATTGACGACCTGGCGCGGAGGCTCATCCGGCTGCGCGGCCTGCGGCCTGGGGTGGATATCCCCATCGTCTACACGGGCCCCCGCCCCGGCGAGAAGTTGCACGAGGAACTCTGGTCCGCCGACGAGGACCTGGCCCCCACCCCGCACCCGCGCATCTTCCGCGTGCGGCACAACGCCCACCCCGCCTCCGGGGTCCGCGCCGAGCAGGTGCGGGAACTGGTGGCCCTGGTGCAGGCCCAGCGCACCGAAGAGGTGGCCGCTCGGCTCTGGGAGATGGTCGGGAGCCCAGCCCTCTCTGCACCCCCGTCCCTGGCCCGCCTTTCGGCCGCCCGGAGCGAGCCCGGACCGCGCCCAGGGGAGGTCAGAGCCTGATGGCCTCCGGAACGCGGGCGCGGGGAGGTGGGGGGAGGTTGAAGGGAGTCCTCTCCAGCCCCGTTGGCCGCTGGCTCCCCGTCCTCCTCTGGATGGCGGGCATCTTCTACTTCTCCTCCCGCCCCGACCCGCTGGGGTTTGTGGGGGCGCGGCCTGGGGACCGGGATGCCCTGGGCCACGCTGCCCACGTCCTGGAGTATGCGGGGCTGGCGGGGTGGCTCTACCGGGCGCTGGCTCCGGGGGAGGTGGGGGCCAGGCCCTACCTCCTGGCTGGGCTCCTCGCCGTGGCCTACGCCCTCTCCGACGAACTCCACCAGATGGGGGTGCCGGGCCGGGAGGCCTCCCTGGGCGATGTGGCCTTGGACGCCTTCGGTGCGGCAGCGGCCCTGGCGCTCCTGTACCTGCGGAGGAAGGGGTCGGGCCTCAGCGTGCCGTTTGTCCACGACACGCAAGGACCTCCTTGCTAGAGCCGGATCGGCCGTTGGACAAGGAGGGCGAGATAGGGTAGAATGTTTGTGCCCTGAGCGCGTCTATCCCGTCAGAAGCGTCGGGATGATGGGCCCTGGAGGATTGGCATAGCGTGCAGGCCACCCACTTGCATTGTCTACACCGTTCATGCCAGGCAACGGATGGCTCTCAGGGGCATCACCGAGGAGATGGTACGCCGACCCTTGAAGAACCGGACGAGAGGGGAGTGGGTTACCGAGCGAGGTCTCTGGCTTATCGCAGGTTTCCTGAGGGACGGATCAAAGTGGTCTATGTGGAAAGCAACGAAGGCATCACTGTGATCACAGTGATGTGGGAGGACTGAGGGTGAAGATTACCCACGATACCCAGGCCGATGCCCTGTACATCCAATTGCAGGAAGGGAAGTTCGCCGAGAACAGGGAGGTGCTGGAAGGAGTCATCCTTGATCTGGGTGAAGGAGGGGTATTGCTGGGGATTGAGATTCTGGAGGCTTCCAGCCGCTTTGCACGGAGCGACCTGGCGCGGGTGGAAGTGCTCATGCCGCTGGAGTCAGGCGTCATCCCCTCCTAAATAAAAGAACTCCTCATCGCTCAGGGGAAGGGCAGCGGTCGCCTTCCTGAGGCTCTCGTAAGCCCTCGTCCCGCTCATGAGCCGATCCCTTTCCTGCAGCCTGGCCTTCACGGATTCCTTGGCGGAGATTCCACTTTTCATGCTGCTGGCAACCCTCCCTGACGCGGGTCCCTTGCCCTCGGTGACCCGTCGTCAGGAAGCCCCTTTCTCGCTGACTGCTGATTGCTGACTGCTCCATCCTTCAAGGAGGAGAATCCACCCATGCCCTGCGACGTCGTCATCGTCGGTGCCTCATCGGCCGGGCTCTACGCTGGGGAACTCCTGGCCCGCGCTGGCCGGACCGTGCACATCTACGACGAGCACGGCGCCCTGGCCCCCGCCCGGCGCACCCTCATCGTCACCCCCCGGCTCCTCCAGTGGGTGCAGCCCCTCCCCCCAGGCGCCCTCCTGCACCGCGCCTACGTCATGGCCCTGGCCTCCCCTCAGGCTCAGGCCCAGGTCCGCCTGCGCCAGCCCGACCTCATCGTGGAGCGGGCCGCCTTCGTCCAGGCCCTGGCCCGCCGCGCCCAGGAGGCCGGGGCGGAGGTCCACCTGGGGTGCCGCCTCGTCGGCCTGGAGCCCCACCCGGAGGGGGCCCTGCTCACCTTCCACCACACCGCCACGGGCGGTGAGGAGCGGGTGGTGGCCCGGGCCGTCCTCGGGGCCGACGGCGTGGGGAGCCGCGTCGCCCACCTGGCCGGCCTCCCCCTGCCTCCAACCGTCCCCCTCCTCCAGGCCGAGGTGGAGTTGCCCGGGGGCTGGAGCCCCACCGTGGTCCAGTGCTGGTTTGATGTGGAGGCGACCCCGTACTTCTTCTGGGGCATCCCTGCCGCGTCCAGCCGGGGGGTGGTGGGGCTCATCGGGCCAGCGGGGGAGGACCCCCGGCCCATCCTGGAGCGCTTCCTGGCCCGGCAGGGCCTGCGCCCCCTGGCCTACCAGAGCGGGCGGGTGGCACTGCACCACCCCTGCCTGCGCCCCTGGGGGAAGGTGGGGGAGGCGCCCGTCCTCCTGGTGGGGGATGCCGCGGGGCACGTCAAGGTGACCACCGTGGGCGGCACCGTGACCGGCCTCTGGGGGGCCCAGGCTGCGGCACGGTCGCTCCTTGCAGGCCTCCCCTACGCCCGTGCCCTGCGCCCCCTGAAGCGGGAACTGGACCTCCACTGGCTCATCCGGCAGGCCCTGGACGGCCTCCGGAACCCGGACTACGACGCGCTGTTGGGGGCCCTGAACCAGCCCCTTGAGCGGTTCCTGGCCCAGCGCAACCGGGACCAGATGGCCTGGGCCTTCTTCCGGACCCTGGTCCTGCAGCCCCGGCTGGCGCTCTTGGGGGCGCGGGGCCTCCTGCGGTCGGCCCTGCGCTCTTCTCTGGGGGAGGGGCAGACCCAGGCCCAGGCGTGGGAGCGGAGTCGGTGAGGGCGAGGGGGCGATGCGCCGCCATGCCCTGATCTGGATGCTCCTGGAGGCCCTGGCCCTGGCGGCCGTGGCCCCCTTCCTCCTCTTCCCCGGCGGTTGGCGGACCCTGGCCCTCCTGGGCGTGCCTGCCTGGTGGGGCGTGCGCTGGTGGCGGCGGGGGCATCTGGTGTCCCCCACGCCCCTGGACCTCCCCCTCTTGCTCCTCTTGGTGCAGGTCCTGGTGAGCCTGTGGGCCACGGCGGACCCAGCCTTCAGCCTGCCCAAGGTGGCGGGGGTGGTGCTGGGGGTGGCCGTGTACTACGCCGTGGCGGAGGTGGCGGCCGTCGGAGGGGGCGCGGGCCTGGCGGTGGCGGCTGGGGGGTTCCTGGCGGCGGGGGTGGGGGTGGCCCTGGTGGGGGCGTTGGGCCTCCGCTGGCCAGCGAGGCTGCCCGTGCTCCAGGAGGCCCTGGCCCACATCCCCCAGGCCATCCGGGGGTTGCCGGGGGCGGAGGAGGGGTTCAACATCCACGAGGTGGGGGGCGCGCTCCTGTGGGTGGTGCCCGTGGCGCTGGCCCTGTGGGTCTGGGCCCTCGGCGGGCGGGGGCTGCGGCCCCTCCCCCGCCTGGGGGCGGTCCTGGCCCTCACCGCGGCCCTGGGGAGCACGCTGGGAGTCCTCATCCTCACCCAGTCCCGCGGCTCGTGGGCGGGCTTTGCCGTGGGCCTGTGGGCCATGCTCCTCGTCCAGGGGTGGCTGGGGCTCCTGGCGGGCCTCCTTCTCCTCGCCCTGGCGGGCGGCACGGTCGCCTACCTTGGGCTGGAGGGGCTTCGGGAATGGGCCGTCCGCTTGGCTGGCCCGGCCTTCGTGCCTATGGGCGTGGGCGGCCGGGTGGAGATCTGGTCGCGGGCCCTCTACGGCATGGCCGATTTCCCCTTCACGGGGATGGGGATGAACATGTTCCGGCGGGTGGCTCCCGTGCTCTACCCCCTCTTCGGGAGCCCCCCGGACCAGGACATCGCCCACGCCCACAACGAGTTCCTCCAGGCAGCCCTGGACCTGGGGGTTCCAGGCCTCGTGGCCTTCCTGGCCCTGGTCCTGGGGGCGGGTTGGGTGCTCCTGCGGGCCCTGCGGCGGGAGCGGGGCTTCCGGCGGGCGCTGGCGGTGGGCCTGTGGGGAGGGCTCGTGGCCCATGCCGCCTTCGGCATGGTGGACGCCGTGGCCCTGGGGGCCAAGCCGGGGTTCCTCTTCTGGGCCCTCCTGGCCCTTGCCGGCGGTGTAGAAACACCACAGATACACAGAGGACACAGAGAGATCTGAACGAGTTGTTCAGTTTCTTTTGCATTCTCTGGGCTCTCTGTGCCTCTGTGGTAGGTGAGCGATAGTGGACTGGGTTGGCGTTGCAGAGCACGCGGTCTGGGTCCTGGGCCTGGCGGTGCTCCTCGTGGCCTGGAGCCTGGCCTCCTGGGAGGCCCGCCGGGCTGGCCTGCGCGTCTTCACCGTGCTCGGGCGGCCGGGGTCTGTGGCGGCGGCCTCGGCGGGGCTCGCCCTCTTCGCCCTGGGCCTGGCCCTTGTGAGCGGCCAGGCGCGGGAGCGGGCTCTGTGGGGCGTCTTGGCTGTGGCTTCGGTGGCCCAGGGGGCCTGGGCCTTGCGTCAGAAGGCGAGGGGGTCCCATGACGGCTGAAAGACGGGCCTTGGGAGCATCGCCCCGGTCTCTGGAGCACCTCTCCCTGGAGGAGCGACGGCAGGCCCTGGAGCGGGAGGTGGAAGCCTGTCGGCAGCGCATCGCCCGCCTGCGGGCCCAGGGGGCCTCGGAGGTCTCCCTCCTCCACTGGTTGGAGCGCCTGCAGGCCTGCGAGGCCGCGCTGGCCTCCCTGCAGCGGGAGGAGGCGCGGGAACCCCGGCGGCCCCGGCCCGACGGGGTAGCCGCGTGAGGCGAGGCCTCTCCCCCTGGCCCCTCCTCTGCCTGCTCCTGTGGGCTGCGGCCTGCCGTCCCCCCGCGCCGCCCACCCCCACCCCTGAACCCCTGGTGCCCACGCCGCCCCCCGATGCCCTTTCACCCCTGCCCGTGGCGACAGCCACCCTGCCGGACGTGCCGCCCCGCGGCCGGGAGCGCTTCGGGGTGGGGGTGCCGGTGGGCCGCATCACCGACTACCCGGTGGAGCGCCTGGGGATCGGCTGGTACCTGAACTGGCAGGTGGTGGTGGACCCGCCCCGGCCGGGAGGGGTGGAGTTCTGGCAGATGGTGCGGGTCTCGGAGGAGGGGGTCCGGCCAGAGGCGGGGACCCTCCGGGCCGCGGCCCAGGCCAACCCGGGGTCGGTCTGGCTCATCGGGAACGAGCCGGACGTGGCCTGGCAGGATGGCGTCACACCGGCGCGGTACGCCGAGGCCTACCACGACCTCTACCTCCTCCTGAAGGCGGCCGACCCGGGCGCCCGGGTGGCCATCGGAGGCGTCTCCCAGCCCACGCCCCTGCGCCTGGCCTACCTGGAACAGGTCCTCGCCGCCTACCGGGAGCGCTACGGTACGCCGATGCCGGTGGACATCTGGAACGTGCATGCCTTCCTCCTGCGGGAGGAGCGGGACTCCTGGGGGGTGGGCATCCCGCCGGGCCTGGAGTGGGAGGCGGGCCTCCTCTTTGAGGTCCAGGAGCACGACGACCTGGAGGCTTTTCGGGAAGGCATCTGGCGCTTCCGGCGGTGGATGGCGCGGCAGGGGGAGCGGGAGAAGCCGCTGGCGGTCACGGAGTACGGGATCCTGATGCCCGCGGCCTACGGCTTTGACGCGGCGCGGGTGCAGAGGTTCCTCTACGGGACCTGGGATTTCTTCCTGACGGCCTCGGACCCAGAGGTGGGGGACCCGGCGGATGGGGGCCGCCTGGTGCAGTGGTGGTGTTGGTACAGCCTGGCCGACACGGTCTATCCCACGGGGAACCTGGTGGACCCGGTGACGAAGGCCCCCACGCCCCTGGGGGCGGCGTGGGCCGCGTACCGACCGCCGGGGGAGCGACTGGGGCGCTAGGGCGCGGAAGCGGCTGCCTCACCCTTCAGACGCGCGCGGACGGCTTCTACCGCGTTCGGCCAGGTGACAGGTCCAGCGGAGGTCCTCCTGGGCTTGCCTCAGCCAGCGGCGGCCTTCTTCAAGGGGCTCGTTTCTCAT
The DNA here is from genome assembly GCA_034434775.1 of Anaerolineae bacterium. Taxonomy (GTDB): domain Bacteria; phylum Chloroflexota; class Anaerolineae; order DTPP01; family DTPP01; genus DAOTYM01. The sequence continues at coordinate 11,856 of DAOTYM010000239.1, forward strand.
AGATGACCGTCCCTTTCTCCAGCGCCTGGCGGATAAAAGGCCGATCCTTGTGTCGCTCCAGTTCCTCGGGCGTGTAGACGAGGAGGTCCAGGTCCACGGGGACCGCGAGGGACCTGTACATCTCCGCCGTGCGTGTCACGAAGTCCTGGTCCGACTCCATGACGATGAGGATGTCCAGGTCAGTGAGGAGGTCAGCGCGTCCCTGGGCGTAGGAACCGAAGAGGATGGCCCGCTGAACTTCCGGCCGGCGAGCCAGGGCAGCCACGATGGTCTCCAGAGCCTGGGCCAGAGCCTGGCAGTATCGGGCCCGTTGGGTTGCCAGTCCTCGCTCCGCCATCCGGGATCACCTGTCTGGATTTATGCCTCCCCGAAGGGGGAGTTTCCCGCCTTTTCTGCGCCAGTTCGCGCAGGGCGAAAGCGGATCCCACTCTCCAATGGCCATACCGGAGGACTCGTCA
>DAOTYM010000240.1:0-24880 GCA_034434775.1 Anaerolineae bacterium
TGCAGGTGGCAGAGGTGTGTAGGGGCGATTTATGGATCGCCCCTACCCTTCCCCTCCTTCTCCGCGCGTGGAGAGGGAGGGAGTTGGGGGGGTAGGTAAGGTTTGTAGAGGCGATTCATGAATCGCCCCTACAAACCTGCCTGGCTCCCAGGGCTGACTCGTTCTTACAAAGGGAAGGCCATAACACACCTCCAGAAGCTAGATGGCACGCCAGGAGGCGTGCCCTACGGTCTGTCACACCGGAAGGCTGTCAGAGTTCTGTAAGAATGAGTCAGCCCTGAAAGGCGGGGCAGGCCAGGTTTGCCGCCCTCTCCTTCCGTGGTATAATGCGCGCGGCGCACGCGTCTCCTCTCGTTCCCCGGGCAGGGCGGTGAGGAGAGGCCGGGAGGTTGCAGGCAAGCGCCATTGGCCCACACAAGGAGGTGCGAGATGTCCCGAGCGCGTCTTCTGGCAGATAGCCTCACGGCGTTCCGCTTCCTGGTGGCCCTGTACCTCCTCTGGCTGGGGGCGACGATCGGGGCAGAGGCCCTGCCCACGGCGGCCATCGCCCTGGTCCTGGCCTGGGCTTCGGACCTGGCCGATGGCCCCCTGGCCCGGCTGGATAGAGACGGCAGCCCCACCTGGATCGGACGGCGCGACCTGGAGGTGGACTGTTCCGTGGCCACGGGGGTCCTGGGCTACCTGACCCTCAGCGGATACGTCTCCTGGCTGGCGGGAGTGGGGTACCTCCTCCTCGCGGTCGCCCTCCTCTGGCACTTCCGCTCCGTGCACCTGGCCTGGGCCCTGCAGGCCCCGCCCTACTTCTGCCTCCTGTGGGTGGCCCTGCGGGACGCACGCTTCCAGGGCATCCTGGCGGTGCTGTGGATCCTGTTCACCGTGGCCATCACCTGGCCCCGGTTCCCCCAGACCACCGTCCCGGCCTTCCTGGAAGGGATGCGCAACCTGGGCCGACACCAGGACGTGGAGGATTCCGACGGCCGTCCCCAAGGCCGCTGAGGGCGCGAACATGGCGGAACACCCGCACGAGCCCATCATCCGCACCGTGGACCTGACCCGGCGGTTCAGGCACGTGGTGGCGGTGGACCACCTGAACCTCTCCATCCAGCCCGGGGAGATCTTCGGTCTGGTGGGGCCAGACGGCGCGGGCAAGACCACCACCATCCGCCTCCTGGCGGCCATCATGACGCCCACCTCGGGCCGGGCCTTCGTGGGCGGATACGACACCGTCCGCCAAGGCGAGGCCATCAAGCGTATCGTCGGCTACATGGCCCAGCGGTTCAACCTCTACGGTGACCTCACCGTGGACGAGAACCTGGCCTTCTTCGCCGACGTGTTTGACGTCCGCGGCCAGGAGCGGGAGGAGCGCATCCAGCGCCTGCTGGAGTTCGCCCGCCTGACGGAGTTCCGCAAGCGGCGGGCGGAACACCTCTCCGGTGGCATGCAGAAGAAACTGGCCCTGGCCTGCACCCTGGTCCACCAGCCCCGCATCCTCTTTTTGGACGAGCCGACCACGGGCGTGGACCCGGTCTCCCGGCGCGAGTTCTGGGATATCCTCACGGACCTGCACCTGCAGGGGGTGACCCTCTTCGTCAGCACCCCCTACATGGACGAGGCCGAGCGGTGCTCCCGGGTGGGCCTCATGTACGGAGGCCGCCTCATCGTCTGCGACAGCCCAGAGCGCATCCGCGAGATGGTGCCCGCGAGCCTCATTGAACTGCACCCCGACAACTTCCGCCGCGCGCGGGAGGTCGTGGCCAGCATCCCCGGCGTCCTGGAGGTGCAGACCTACGGCGACCTCTTGCACATCTTCGTGGACGACCCCTCCCTGCGCATGGCGTCCATCCGAGACCACCTGGAGGCGGCAGGGGTGAGGGTCCGCTCCCTGCGCACCACCTACCCTCGCATGGAAGAGGCGTTCATCTCCCTGGTCCGGCAGCAGGCCGGGGAGGAAGCGGCAGAGGGGATCGCCCTGCCCCGTCCAGGAGGAGAGCGGTGAATCGGCGCGGCTTGCTCCTCGCCACCCACCAGGGAGGTCCAGCGCCGCTGGCCGAGCCCCGCACCACCCGGGATGGTGGCTACGCCGTCGTGGTGGAGGGGCTCACCAAGCGCTTCGGCGACTTCACGGCGGTGGACCACATCAGTTTCCGCATCCGGCGGGGGGAGATCTTCGGCTTCCTGGGGCCCAACGGCGCGGGCAAGACCACCACCATCCGCATGCTCCTGGGCCTCTTGCGGCCGACGGAGGGCCGGGCCACCGTCCTGGGCTTTGACGTGGAGCGGGAGACGGCCCAGGTCCGCAGCCGCATCGGCTACATGTCGCAGCGTTTCAGCCTCTACCGCGACCTGACGGTGGAAGAGAACCTGCACTTCTATGGCCGCATCTACGGCCTGCGGGGCAGGCGCTTGGCGGAGCGGAAGGCGTTCGCCATCCACATGGCCGGCCTGGAGGGGCGGGAACGGGAACTGACCCGCAACCTGGCCGGCGGCTGGATGCAGCGGCTGGCCCTGGGGTGCGCCATCATCCACGAGCCGGAGATGGTCTTCCTGGACGAGCCGACGGCGGGGGTGGACCCCATCTCCCGGCGCAACTTCTGGGACCTCCTGTACGCCCTGGCCGACGCCGGGACCACCATCCTGGTGACCACCCACTACATGGACGAGGCGGAGCACTGCCAGGACCTGGCCCTCATCCTGGGGGGGCGGATCGTGGCCCGCGGCTCGCCGGAGGAGATCAAGGCCCAGATGCCCGGGGACGTGCTGGAGGTGGATTGCGACAGGCCCGATGTGGCCATCCCCCTCCTCCGGGCCTCGGGGCTGTGCGAGGAGGTGGCCCTCTACGGCGCGCTGATCCACGCCGTGGGCCAGGGGATGCGGGAGAAGGTCGGGACCCTGCGGTCCCTGCTGGAAGCCCGAGGGGTGCGGGTGCGGAGCATGGCGGTCATCCCCCCTTCCCTGGAGGATGTGTTCATCGCTGCCGTGCGGCAGGCCAACGCACGCCGCTGACGGGAGAGAGACGGCTATGGCTCGGAGACGCCTGGCGATTGCCATCATCCTCGTCGCCCTGGTAGCGGGCCTGGCTGGGGGAGCCTGGTTCCTCTGGAAGGCCCAGCCGGAGGCGGTGGCCCGGGTCCTGGCCGGGCTTGACCTCAGGCCGGCCACCCCTGTGGCCGAGGGCCTCCTCGGCTCCGGGACCATTGAGGCCACCGAGATCTCCGTGGTGGCCGAGATGGGCGGGCAACTGAAAGAGGTGCTGGCCCAAGAGGGGGAGCAGGTGGAGGCGGGGCAGGTGCTGGCGCGGCTGGACACCGCCATCCTGGACGCGCAGATCCGGCAGGCCCAGGCCCGGGTGCGGGCCATGAAGGCCGCGCAGGCCCTCGTGGAGGCCGGCCCCCGCCCAGAGGAGGTCGCCCAGGCCGAGGCCGCGGTGGCCCAGGCCCAGGCCGCGGCCGAGGCTGCACGCCAGACCTGGCAAAACGCCATCGCCCTGCGGGACAACCAGCAGGACCTGGAAGTGCGGATCGCCTCGGTCCAGGGGCAGGTCCAAGTAGCCCAGCGCCAAGTGGAGGCGGCCGAGGCAGCCGCCCGCGCCGCCCAGCAGGAACAGGAACTCCTGGGGCGCGTGGTGCGCATGCTGGAGGAGGGGTACGACATCCTCATCCCCGACCCCGGCGGAGGCTACACCACCACCCACGTCAACGCGCCGCCCCAGAAGTTAGAGGAAGCGCGCTACCAGTGGAACCTGGCCAGCCAGCGGGCGTGGGAGATGTGGAAAGGCCTGGACGCGGCCAAGACGGCCCTGGAGGGGTACGCCCGCTCCCTGAGCAACCTGGTGGGCCAGAAGGAAGACCCCCTCGTCCTGGAGGCCCAGGTCGCCGCGGCGGAGGCCAGCATGCGGGTGGCCGAGGCGGCTGTGGGAGAGGCGCAGGCGGCCCTGGAAGCCCTCAAGGAGGGGGCCACGGCGGAACAGAAAGAGGTGGCCAGGGCCCAGGTGCGAGAGGCGGAGGCCCTGGTCCGGGTCCTGGAGGCCCAGCGGGCCAAGGCGGAGGTCCTCGCCCCGACCGACGCCCTGGTCCTGGAACGCCCGGTCCACCGGGGGGAAGCGGTGACGCCCGGGGCGCTCCTCTTCCGGCTGGCCCAGTTGGACACCGTCTACCTGACCGTCTACGTGGCGGAGAAGGACCTGGGCCTGGTCCGCCTGGGCCAGGCGGTGGCGGTGACGGTAGATTCCTTCCCCGGGCGGGTGTTTGAGGGGAAGGTCGTCCACATCGCCACCGAGGCGGAGTTCACCCCCAAGAACGTGCAGACGCGTGAGGAGCGGGTCAACATGGTCTTCGGCGTGAAGGTGGAGATCCCCAATCCCGAGCACCTGCTGAAGCCAGGCATGCCGGCCGACGCCGTCATCCGCACGGGGTCCACGCCTTGAGGCCAGAGGAGGGACGCATGGGCACAAGGGGTGTTCGCCTGGTCCTGGTGGGCATGGCCCTCCTGGGGATGGCCGCTGGGGTGTGGAGCCTCGGCGGGTGCTCGGCGGAGCAGGCCCGCTCTGTGGCTGGACGCCTGGGGCTGGCGGCTGCCCCGGCGGAGGCGGAAGGGACGCTCCAGGTCTCTGGGACCATTGAGGCGGAAGAGGTGTTCGTGGCCCCGGAGATCGGGGGCAGGGTGATAGAGGTCCTGGTGGAAGAGGGACAGAGGGTGGAGGAGGGCCAGGTCCTCGTCCGCCTGGACGAATCGGTCCTCCTGGCCCAACTGGGACAGGCCCTGGCCACCCTGGAAGCGGCCAAGGCCAACCTGGAGGCCGTCTCAGCAGGGCCGCGGGAGACGGTGGTCCGTCGGGCGGAGGCGGCCCTCGCCCAGGCCAAGGCCCAGTACGAGGGCGCGCTCTCGGCCTGGTGGAACGCCCAAGCCATCCGCGAGAACCCCCAGGACCTGGACGCCCGGATTGACGAAGCCCGCACCCAGGTGGCCCTGGCCCGGGAAGAGGTGGACGCGGCACGGGCGCGCCTCAAGGCGGCGGAGATCGTGCGGGACCGCTACCAGAACGACGGCTCGCTGGAGGGGAAGGAGCGCTACCGCATTGAGTCGGAGCGGGTGCAGGCGGCCCAGGCCCAGGTGGAAGCGGCCGAAGCGCGCCTCGCGGCTGCCCAGGCCACCCTGCGCCTCCTCCTGCAGGTCCGGGAGAACCCGGTCGCGCTGGAGGTGCAGGTGAAGGCGGCGGAGGCCCAGGCCCGCGTGGCCCGGGCAGGGGTGCAGGTGGCCGAGGCGGGGCTGGCCCTGGCGAAGGTGGGGCCGCGCCCCGAGGAGGTGGAGATGGCCGCCGCCCAGGTGGAACAGGCCGAAGCCGCCGTGGAACTGGCCAAGGTCCAGTTGGCCAAGCAGACCCTCCGCGCCCCTGTGGGCGGCGTGGTCTCCAGGCTGCTGGTCAGGGAGGGCGAGGTGGCCCTGCCCGGGAGCACCGTCTGCATCCTGGCGGACCTGGATGTGGTGGACCTGGTGGTCTACATCCCCGAGGCCCAGATCGGCTGGGTCCAGGTGGGCCAGGAGGCGGAGGTCACGGTGGATTCCTTCCCCGGGCGCGTCTTCCTGGGCAAGGTGGCGTATATCTCCCACGAAGCCGAGTTCACCCCGCGCAATGTGCAGACGGCGGAAGAGCGTGCGAAGACCGTCTTCGCCGTGAAGGTGCGCATCCCCAACCCGGATGGAAGCCTGAAGGCGGGCATGCCTGCCGACGCGGTGATCCGGGTGCGGTGAGGGGCCTTTCCCACCTCACCCGCCCCTCCCCCTCCATGCGCGGAGAAAGGGTAGCCGAAGGGCGGCTGAGGCGTGAGGGCCCGGGCCCCCTCGGATTTGCCCTTCCCGGCCCTCCCCTTTATAATCCCTCGCATGCCGCAAGGTCAGGGAGAGATGCCGTTCGCCTTTGAGATCACCGCCCAGGACGCCAAGAGCGCGGCGCGGGTGGGCCGCCTTATCACGCCCCACGGGACCGTGGAGACCCCGGTCTTCGCCCCCGTGGGCACCCAAGCCACGGTCAAGACCCTCTCCCCCCAGGAACTGCGGGACCTGGGGGTGACGCTGGTCCTCTGCAACACCTACCACCTCTACCTGCGCCCGGGGGTGGAGGTCATCGCCCGCCTGGGCGGGCTGCACCGCTTCATGGCCTGGGACGGCCCCATCCTCACCGACAGCGGTGGCTTCCAGGTCTTCAGCCTGGCCCAGTTCCGCAAACTCACCGACGAGGGGGTCGTCTTCCGCTCGCACATAGATGGCTCCGAGCACCTCTTCACCCCGGAGAAGGCCGTGTACCTCCAGGAGCAGTTGGGCTCGGATATCGCCATGTGCCTGGACGAATGCCCCGAGCCGCTGGACCGGGAGGTCAACCTCAGGGCCCTGGAACGGACCCACGCCTGGGCGGTCCGCTGCCGAGAGGCCCACACGCGGCCCGACCAGGCCCTCTTTGGCATCGTGCAGGGGGGCGTCTTCTCGGACCTGCGGGCCGCGAGCGCGCGCTTCCTGGCTGGGCTGGACTTCCCCGGGTACGCCATCGGCGGCCTGAGCGTGGGCGAGCCCAAGACCCTTACCTGGCCGGCCCTGGAGGCGGCCATAGACCACCTCCCGGCCGACAAGCCCCGCTACCTGATGGGGGTGGGCACGCCGGAGGACATCCTGGAGGCGGTGGAGCGCGGGGTGGACATCTTTGACTGCGTCTTCCCCACCCGGACGGCCCGCAACGGGGCCCTCCTCACCCAGCGCGGCCGGCTGAACATCCGCAACGCCTGCTTCGCCGACGACCCCCGCCCCATTGAGGAAGGGTGCACCTGCTACACCTGCCGCACCTTCTCCCGCGCCTACCTGCGCCACCTGATGCGCGCCGGGGAGGTCCTGGGCCTGCGCCTGGCCACCCTCCACAACGTGCACTTCCTGCTCCGGTTCGCGGAGGAGGTGCGCCAGGCCATCCGAGAAGGCGCGTTCCTCCAGTTCAAAGAGGCGTTCCTGGCGACCTACGAGCCGCCCTCGGAGGAGCGCCGTCTGGAGAACCTGCAGGCCCGCCTGCGAAGACGAACCTGAGGAGGAAACGGGCGAGATGGGCGATCCGATGGCGTGGGCATGGCTGCAAGCGGCCCTCCTGGGCCTCCTCCAGGGGGCGACGGAGTTCATCCCGGTCAGTTCTTCTGGACACCTGGTGCTGGTGCCGTGGCTCCTGGGGTGGGCTCCCCCGGGCCTCCTCTTTGACAGCATGGTGCACTGGGGGACCTTGGCCGCGCTGGTCGCCTGCTTCTGGCCGGAGTTGCGGGAGGTGGCCGTGGGGTGGCTGCGGGGGCTCTGGCGCCGGGAGGTCCGTGCGCCCGAGGCGCGGCTGGGGTGGTACCTCATCCTGGGCACGGTCCCCGGAGCCGTCCTGGGCGCGCTGCTGGAGGACTTCTTTGAGCGCCTCTTTGCCTCGCCTGGGGCGGCTGCAGGGCTCCTCCTCGTCACCGGCACGTTCCTCGCCCTGGCCGAGTGGCGGGGGCAGGGCGAGCGGGCGATGCGGGAGGTGAACGCCCTGGACGCCCTGCTAGTGGGGCTGGCCCAGGCCGCGGCCATCGCCCCGGGCATCTCCCGCTCGGGGGCGACCATTGCCGCGGGGATGGCCCGCGGCCTGCGCCGCGCCGCCGCGGCCCGCTTCAGTTTCCTCCTCTCCATCCCCATCATTTTCGGCGCGGGCGTGCTGCAGTTGGCGGGCCTGCCGGGCCTCGCCGACGCGGCCCACCAGGTCCCCCTGATGGCCATCGGTTTCACCACCGCTGCCCTCAGCGGCTACGCGGTGATCCGGTTCCTCCTCCGCTACCTGCAGAGCCGTTCCCTGTACCCCTTCGCCCTGTACTGCTGGGCCCTGGGGCTCACGGCCCTGCTCGTCCTGGCCCTGGGCCTGTAGGGAGGGCAATCCGTGCGCAGGACGGGGGTGTGGGCCCTGCTCCTGGGGGCGCTGGCCCTGGCGGCCTGTTCGGCCCAGCCCCTGCCGCCCCCCACCGCTCCCCTGAAGGTGGCCTCGGCCTCTTCGGCCCAGCCGCTGGTGGCCGCGCTGGCCCAGGCCTGGGAAGCCTCGGGGCAAGGCACACCCCTGGACATGTGGGAGACCAACGCTGCCCTGGCCCTGGCGCGCCTTGCGGCAGGCCAGGCAGACCTGGCCGCCACCTGCTGGAAGCCGGGGGAGGGGACGCCCACGCCCGCCGCGGTCCAGGCGGGGTGGCGCTGGGTGCCCATCGCCTACGACGCGATCGTCCTCGTGGTGCACCCGGAGAACCCCGTGGAGGGACTGACCCTGGCGCAGGTGCGGGAACTCTTCGCCGGGCGCGTGGCGCGGTGGTCGGAAGTGGGGGGTGGCCCGGAGGCGGTCCTGCCGGTGAGCCGCGAGGAGGGGAGCGGCACGCGGGCGGACTTTGAGGCCCTGGTGATGCAGGGGATGCGGGTCACGCCCGCGGCGGTGGTCATGCCCAGCGGCCGCGCCGTGGTGGAGTTCGTGGCCGGGAACCCCGGTGCGGTGGGGTACGCAGGGCTGGCCGGGGCCAGGGGAGGAGTCAAGGTCCTAGCGCTGGACGGGGTCAGGCCCTCAGTCGCCACCGTGCGGGACGGGACCTACCCCCTGCCGCGCCTTTGTTACCTTGTCCTCCCGAGTTCCCCCACCTCACAGGCCGAGGCCTTCGTCCGCTTCGCCACGGGGGAGGCAGGGCAGAAAGCCCTCTCCCGGTGAGCGCCCACCCCAGGGGCGGCCTCACCACCAGCGGAGGCCCCCAGCCAGCCAGGGATTGTGCCGCTTCTCGTGCCCGATGGTGGTCTCCGGCCCGTGCCCCGGGAGGACGCGCGTCCCTTCTGGCAGGGCCAGGAGGCGCTGGAGGCTCTCCTTGAGGAGGGCGGGCGACCCGCCTGGGAGGTCAGAACGCCCTATGCCCTCCTGGAAGAGGACGTCGCCATCCAGGAGGACCCCCTCTTCCTCGCAGTAGAGGCAGATGCTCCCCGGCGAATGGCCCGGCGTGTGCAGCACCTGGAACGCGAGGCGGCCCAGGGCGATCTGGTCGCCTTCCTTCACCAAGCGGTCCGGCTGAGGGAACGTGGGCCTCGGCAGGCCGAACCAGGAGGCCCCGCCGCCGGCCAGGAAGAGGGGGAGATCCGCCTCATGCAGGACGATGGGCGCGCCCACCTCCCGGGCGAGGTCCGGGGCGGCCGCCACGTGGTCCCAATGGCCGTGGGTGCAGACGAGGGCAGCCACCTCTTTGGCCTGGACATCTTTCAGAGCCTCCAGGATGGCCGGCGCGTCGCCGCCCGGGTCCACCACCAGGGCCGGTCCCTGGGGGACCTCCTGCACGATGTAGCAATTGGCCATGAGCGGCCCCACGGGGAGCGAGACGATCTGCACGGGCACCCTCCTGAAGGTCCTACGGGGTTTCTCCCTGGGCGCGGCGCGCCGCATGGTCGTCGGCCAGGCGCAGGATCTCCCGCCACGAGGCGTCCAGCAGGGCCTGGAGTTCCTGGGCCACCGCCCGGTACTCGTCCAGGTCCAGGCCGTAGACGTCCTCCACGTCGCCGCTTTCGCCGGCCAGTTCGCTCAGGAGGTGGACCTTGTGCGCCTCCTCGGGGAGTTTCCCGGCGATGGCCTCCCGGTGGTATCCTTCCATCACGACCACCACGTCGGCGCTGCGGATGTCCTCCGCGGTGAGGAGGTGGGCCCGGTGGGAGCCCAGGTCCACGCCGTACTCCTCCATGGCGCGCACGGCGTTGAAGGAGGCGGGGGAGCCTTCCACGGCGGAGACCCCTGCCGAGCGGACCTCATAGGCGGCGTCCAGCCCCTCTTTCTCCAGGCGTTTGCGGAAGAGGCCGCTGGTCATGGGCGATCGGCACAGGTTGCCGGTGCAGACGAACAGGATCTTGGGGGGCATGGGGCCTCCGTGTGCTGGGGGATCGGCTGCATCCGCCCTGTCAGGAAAGTTCTGGCTGGATCAGGCCGTAGTTCCCATCCCGCCGCCGGTAGAGGACGTTGATGGCATCGGCGTTGGAGTTGTAGAAGACGAAGAAGTCGTGGCCCAGCAGTTCCATCTGCTCAATGGCCTCTTCCTCGTCCATGGGGACCACGGGAAACCGCTTGATCCGCACGATGCGGGGCTGTTCCTCGGCGGCCTCTTCGGTGGCGCCGGGGACCGCTTCGGCTGGGGCGCCGCGGCTGCGGTCCCGCCGCTTGCCCTTGAAGCGGGCGATGCGCTCCACCATCTTATCGGCGACGGCGTCAATGGCCGCCAACATGTCGGCCGAGCGTTCCTCGGCCCTGAGGATGGTCCCCCGGGCCCGCACGGTGACCTGGACGACCTGGCGGTCGTTGGCGCTCTTGGTGTTCTCGCTGGAAAGTTCCACCCGGGCTTCGTCAAGGTCGGGGAGGTAGCGGTCCAGTTTGCCGATCTTCTTCTGCACGTACTTCCGGAGGGTTTCCGTCACCTCTACGTTCTTGCCCTTGATGGTCAACTGCATGGTCGGATTCTCCTTCCGCTGGATTCCCGCTGGGCTGGCAAGGCTTCATTGTACGAGGTTTGGGAGGGGTTGTCAAACTGCCAGCGCGGTGGCAGGCACCTTGCCAACCCTTGGCCTGTGTGCTATAAAGGAAGCGACCCACAAAGCCGCGCCCTTGCCCCAGAGGGAGGCGAGGAGAGGGAAGCCATGGCTTGCGAGCCGCCCGTGCCGTTGGCTCCGACGGGAGTGCAGGACTGGCCGCGGTTCCTGGAGAGCGTGCAGCGGCTCAGCGCGGAGGTCCTCGGGCTGGACCAGTTGTTCCTCTTTGAACTGGACCAGAGCGCCGAGCAGGTTCCGCTGCTGATGCTGCGCGCCCCCTCGGCCGGCAGCCTCCAGGACCCGCACATCCCGTCCGGCCAGGACTTGATCGCCCTGTTGGAGGGGGCGGATGGCCCCATCTCAATAGACGTGGCCCACCCCACCCCTGAGTGGGAGCCCCTGGCTTCCTTCGTGGCCGCACGCGGGTTCTCCTCGGCCCTGGTCGCGCCGGTGCGGCAGATGGAGCGGCTGTGGGGGTGTCTGGTGGGGTGCCGCGCTCGGAGCCAGGCCCTTGCCCCTTCGGAGGTCGCGGCCTTCTCCCTCCTGACGGCGTGCGTGGCCGCCACGGTGGAGAACGCCCGCCTCCGCACGGAAAACGCCTTTCGGCTCTCGGAGGCCATGAGCCTTCGGGTGGCCAGTTCGGCCCTGGTGGAGCACCAGAGCCTGGATGCCATCCTGGGGACGATCATTGACGAGGCGATCCGGGCCCTCAACGCCTGGGACGCCCTGGTCCTCCTCCTGGAGGACGGCAGGAAGGAACGGTTTCGGGTGGTTGCCCGGACGGGTCCCGACCTGACGAGCCTGGGCCACGGATGGCTCTCCGTGGAGGGATCCCTCAACGGCCTGGTGGTGAAGACCGGGCGCCCCCTGGTGAGCCGGGATGCCCAGAAAGACCCCCGGGCCAACCGAGCCCGGGCGAAACGGCTCCGGGTGCGTTCCGTGGCCATCGCTCCCCTGAAGATCAGGGGCCGGGTCATCGGCACCTTGGCGGTGCACAACAAGCGCGATGGGTACTTCTCTCAAACGGATGTGGACATCCTCTGCGCCCTGGCCAACCAGGCGGCCGTGGCCATTGACAACATGCGCCTGTTTGAAGAGGCGATGCGGGCCCGAGACGAGGTCCAGCGCATGGCGAGCGAACTGCGGGAAGCGTTCGCCCACACCATGAACGTCCAGGAGGAGGAGCGCCGGCGCATCGCGGCGGACGTGCACGACCGGGTGGTGTCCCGCCTGGTGGCAGCCATGTACGAGGTGGAGGGCTGCATCTCTGCGGCGCGCCGTGGAGGGGAAGGCTTGGAGGAGAGGTTGAGCGCCGTGTGGCGGCTCCTGGACGAGGCGGTGGAGGAGACGCGGGATTCCATCTACAACCTGTGGCCTGTCACGCTGGAACACATGGGCCTGGAGCCCGCCCTGCGGGAACTCACCCGCCGCTTCGGGGAAGAAAGCGGGGTGCGCTGCTCTTTCCAGGTCTGTGGAGCCCCCATGCCGCTGGAGTTCCAACGGAAGGTGGCCCTCTATCGGATCGTGCAGGAGGCGCTCATGAGCGTCCGGCAGCACGCCGGGCCCTGTTCGGTGGAGGTCAGCCTGCGGTTTGAACCCCGCCAGGTGCGGGTCCTCGTCCAGGACGACGGGGTCGGGTTTGACGTGGAGCGCGTCATGGGGACCGCTGCCGCGCGGCACTTCGGGCTTTTGAGCATGCGGGAGCGGGCCCTGGGCCTCGGAGGGGCCCTGCGCATCCTCTCCGCGCCCGGAGAGGGGACCCGGGTCCTCGTGGAGGTCCCCTGCGGGACCGAGGTCTAGGAGGTCGGAGGCGAGCGCGTGCAACCCATCCGTGTGGTGATCGTGGATGACCATCCGGTGGTCCGGCATGGCCTGCGAAGCATGTTGGCCGAGGCCGAGGAGGTGCGGGTGGTGGGCGAGGCCTCCAACGTGGAGGAGGCCCTGGAGGTCATCGCCGCCCTGCGCCCTGACGTGGTGCTCCTGGATATCCGCATGCCGGGCACCGACGGCCTCTGGCTCCTGAAGAGGCTGGCCGAGAAGGAGCCGAGTGCCAAGGTCATCATCCTCACGAACTACGCCGAGGAGCAATTCCTCCTGGAGGCCTTCCGCTCCGGGGCGTACGGGTACTTCCTCAAGAATGTGAGCCGCGAGGAACTGGTCAACGGGCTGCAGACGGTGCACAAGGGGAACCGCATGCTCTCGCCGGAACTCATGGACCTGGTCCTGCGCCAGTTTGCCGAACTGGGACGCCAGCAGACGGTGGAGCGCTTCGGCCTTTCCAAGACCGAACTGAAACTCCTGAAGGTCCTGGCCGAAGGGGCCACCAACCGGGAGATCGCCGAGAGGATGTACTGGAGCGAGACCACGGTCAAGCGCAAACTCTCGGAGGTCTTCCAGAAGTTGGGGGTATCCAACCGGGCCCAGGCGGTCGCTGTGGCCATGCGGCACGGCCTCATCTAGAGCCCCGTCTCTCCGAAGGCTCCCCCTTGATCCCCGCGAGATGGTCCGAGTGGGCCAGGTTCCGGCCCGCTCGTACCTTGTCCGCAGGCTCCTCCCCTTTCTATAATGGTAGATATAGATCGCGGGATCCCTCAGAGGGACCGCCGGCGGTCCTATCGTGCACGGAGATGCCTTTGAGGACGAGGATGCCACCATGAAGACTGCCGATGACGCGCCTATAGAGGGCCTGGCCCTCCGCTTGCTCAGGTTGGAGCAGCGGTTCCAATCCTACTGCGCCCTCCACGATGAAGAGTTGAGGGAGATCCGGGAGGCGTTGCGCCACCTGCGGGAGGACTTGCTGGCCCAGACTTCCCTGAACGCCGGAAGACCCCTCTTGCACTCGGACGAGGATGAAGAGGGAGCCGGGCACGAAGAGGAAGACGTTCCCATTTCCGCCCTGTGAGGATGGCTTGCCCGATGCGCATTGTGGACCACCCCATTTTAGGAGAGGCGAGGAAAGGCAGGCCCATCACCATTGAGGTGGATGGGCAGCCGGTCCAGGCCTTTGAGGGGGAGCCCATCGCCGCTGCCCTGATGGCTGCCGGGTACAAGGTCTTCCACCGCACGGCCAAGCGGGGGGAGCCGCGGGGCGTGTTCTGCGCCATCGGCCGGTGCACCGATTGCGTCATGACGGTGGACGGAAGGCCCAACGTCCGCACGTGCGTCACCCCAGCCAGGGAAGGGATGAAAATCCGGACCCAAGAGGGATTGGGGCGGTGGGAGGAAGAGGAGGCATGAAGCAGGGCGTGGCCTTCACTGGGGTCCCCTCCGAGGAGGAACTCCAGAGGTCGCCGGGATATCCGTCGCCCGAGGATTTTGCGCGAGGTCCCATCGCGGTCATTGAGTGCGTGCAGGAGATCCCCTGCAACCCCTGCGAACTGGCCTGCCCCCAAGGGGCCATCGTGGTGGGAAAGCCCATCACCAACCTGCCGCGCTTCAGCGGTCAACGCTGCACGGGCTGCGGGCTCTGCGTCGCCCAGTGCCCGGGGCTGGCCATCTTCCTCGTCCACCTGCACTACTCCGACGAGGAGGCCCTGGTGACGTTCCCCTACGAGTTCCTCCCGCGGCCGAAGGAGGGAGACACGGTAGAGGCCGTGAACCGGGCCGGGGAAGTGGTCTGCCAGGGGCGGGTGGTCAAGGTGCGGTCGGCCCGGGCCTTTGACCAGACGCTGGTGGTCACCATTGCCGTTCCCAAAGCCTTCGCCCACGAAGTGCGGGGCATACGGCGGCCCAGCCGATAGCCCGGCTGGCCCAGGTGCCGGAGGAACCCTATGGCCAACGAGGACGAGGTCATCATCTGCCGCTGCGAAGAGGTGACCAAGAAGGAGATCTTGGAAGCCATCCACGACGGGTGCGAGTCGGTGATCTGGGTCAAGCGGAAAACGCGGGCTGGGATGGGGCTCTGCCAGGGGCGGACGTGCGGCCACCTGGTGGCGCGGATCTTGGCGGAGGAGAAGCACCTGGACCCTGCCGAGATCCTGCCGGACACCCGACGCCCTCCCGTGCGCCCCATCCCCCTGGGCATCCTGGAGGAGACCGAGGAGGAGGTCCGGTGACCTCCCTGCGGGCGGACGTGGTGATCATCGGAGCCGGGGCCATCGGCCTGGCCAGCGCCTACGAACTGGCCAAGGCCGGGGTGGATGTGCTCGTGGTGGAACGCTCCTTCCTGGCGAAGGAAGCGGCGGGGCGGAACCCGGGAGGCATCCGCCAGATCGGGCGGGATGAGAACGAGGTCCCCCTGATCGTGGCCGCCGTGAAGCGCTGGCACGCCCTGGAAGAGGAACTGGGCTGCTCCCTGGAACTGCGGGAAGACGGCTACCTGTGGGTAGCCCTGAGCGAGCAGGAACTGGAGGTCCAGCGGAGCCTGGTGGAGCGGGATGCCGCCTACGGCATCCAGGAGTACTTGCTTGGCCGGGACGGGGTGCGGGAACTCGCCCCGGCCATTTCCGATGTTGTCTGTGGAGGGCTCTACAGCCCCACCGACCTGATTGCCAACCCCTTCCTGGTGGCCTGGGGGTACTACAAGAGGGCCCAGGCCCTGGGCGCGCGGTTCCTCTTCGGCGCAGAGGTGACGGGCTTGCGGGTGGAAGGGGGGCGGGTGCACACCGTGGTCACAACGCAGGGGGAGGTTGCGGCAGGGGTGGTGGTCAACGCCGCTGGTCCCTGGGCCGACCGCATCGGGCGGATGGCCGGCATAGAGATCCCCATCACCCCTTGTCCCAACCAGTTCATCCTCACAGAGCCGATGCCCCCCATCCTGCCCCCCTTTCTCCTGATCAGCGGGATCGCCGTCTGCCGCCAGTCCCCGAGGGGCCATGTCTACATCGGGAACACCAACGCCCCCGGGGGCATCTCCGGCTACAGCAAGGCCACGCACTACGGCGAACTGGTGCGGGCAACCACCAACATCCTGAAGATCGTCCCCGCCTTCCGGGACCTCCACGTGATCCGCACGTGGGTGGGGACCATTGACTTCACCCCCGACGACAACTTCATCTTCGGCTCTGCAGAGGGAGTGGAGGGGCTGGTCCTGGCCTGTGGCTTCTCGGGGCACGGGTTTGCCCTCACGCCCATCATGGGGCAACTCGTCCGGGAGTTCATCGTGGAAGGCCGGACCTCCCTGCCTGTGGATGCATTCCGGCTGGGGCGCTTTGCCGAGAGGCGTGCCAAGAAGGCAGCCCACTTCGCACACCAGCAGTTGGAGGGCGCGTAGACCCAGGTCCTGGCGGCGCCTCAGCCCCATCGGTCCCGCAATAGGAGGAGGGCCCGCGTGGATGTCAACTACTTGATCAAGCAGTTGCTGAACGGCCTGGCCGCGGGGAGCATCTACGCCCTGGTGGCCGTGGGCTACAACATGGTCTACGGCATCCTGGAACTCATCAACTTCGCCCACGGCGACATCTACATGTTCGGGACCTTCATCGCCCTCGCCCTGCTGGAGCACCACCTGCCGGCTCCCGTGGCCATCCCGCTCGCCTGCCTGGCCGGGGGGCTCACAGGGATGCTCGTGGAGCGGGTGGCCTACCGCCCGGTGCGCAACGCCCCCCGCGTGGTCCCCATGCTCAGCGCGGTGGGGGCCGCGCTGGTGCTCCGCAACCTGGCCCAGTTGATCTGGGGCACGGAGACCATGCCCTTCCCCCAACTCTTCCCCACCCACATGATCCAGGTGGGGGAGGTCCAGTTCAACTCCCTGCAGGTCATCATCCTGGCCCTGGCCCTCTCCCTGACCGGCCTCTTCGCCCTGATCGTGCGCAGGACCAAGTTGGGCAAGGCAACCCGGTGCGTGGCGCAGGACATCCCCGCCGCCCGGCTCATGGGCATTGAGGTCAACCGCATCATCCAGTTCGTCTACTTCGCCGGCGGGTTCTTCGGCGTGGCCGGCGGGGTCCTGTTCGCCATGTACTACGCCGTCTGGATCGGCATGGGCTTCCTGGGGACGATGAAGGCCTGGATCGCCTGCATCATCGGCGGGATCGGCAGCCTCCAAGGGGCCTTCGTGGGGGGCCTGATCCTGGGCGTGACGGAGGCTCTGATCTCCGGCTTCGTCTCGTCCGCCTACCGGGATGCCATCTGTTACGGGCTGGTGATGCTGGTCCTGGTCTTCAGGCCGATGGGGATCTTCGGCCGCCAGGTGGCGGAGAAGGTGTGAACCGATGATGGGTCGGACCACTCTCTGGCAGTTCTCCAGGCGGTTCGGGCTCTACGTGCTCGGGGCGGCGCTCCTGTTGGCTCTGCCCAAGATGATGCCCAACGAGTACGTCTTCCGCGTCGTCATCGCCGTGATCATTGACATCCCCCTGGCCCTGGCCCAGAACCTGATCACCGGGTTCACCGGCATGCTGACGCTGGGGCAGGCGGCGTTCTACGGCATCGGGGCCTACACCTCGGCGCTCCTGGTGCTCAGGGCGGGGCTCCCCTGGCCGGTGGCCTTCCTCGCCGCGGGGCTGGTCGCGTGCCTTTTCGGCATCCTGCTGGGCTTCCCCTGCCTGCGGGTGGGGAGCGACTACCTGACCCTCATGACCATCGGCTTCGGGGAGATCTTCCACATCGTGGCTCTCAACTGGATGGATCTGACCCGAGGCCCGATGGGAATCCCCGGCGTCCCGCCCCCCCAGATCGGCCCCATCGTCTTTGACACCAGTTTCCGCATGTACTACCTGTACCTGGCCATCACCCTGGTCTGTTACCTTTCCATGCACCGCCTGACGAAATCCCACGTCGGGCGCGCCCTGATCGCCATCCGCGAGGACGAGACCGCTGCCGCCACTATGGGGATCAACGTGGCTTACTACAAGGTGCTGGCCTTCGCCTTCGGGACCCTCTGGGCGGGGTTCTCGGGGAGCATGCTCGCCCACTTCCTCGCCTTCGTCGGGCCCATGACCTTCACCCTCAACGAGTCCCTCTTCCACATGCAGATGGCGATCCTGGGCGGCCTGGGGAGCCTGCCCGGCTCGGTCCTGGGGGCGGCCATCCTGGTGAGCCTGCCCCAGGTCTTCCAGCCCCTGTACAGGTACCGGATGCTCCTCAACGGGGCCCTCATGGTCATGCTGATGGCCTGGCGGCCCCAGGGGATCATGGGCACGTCGGCAGCGGCCAGGGCGACGCGGCTGGACCTCCGCTGGGTGCGCGACCTGGTGAGGGGGAAGAAGGCCAAGGGCGCGGAGGCCCCCCAGTGCCTGGAGGCTGAGGGGCTCCCTGGGCGGGAATCGGAGTGAGGGACAGGCATGGAACTTCTGAGAGCCGAAGGGATCAGCAAGGATTTCGGCGGCGTGCGGGCCCTCCACCGCGTGGATGTGACGGTGCAGGAGGGGCAGATCCTGGGCATCATCGGCCCCAATGGCTCCGGGAAGACCACCTTCTTCAATGTGCTCACCGGCATCTACCGCCCCACCGCCGGCAAGTTCTACTTTCGCGGCACCGACATCACCGGCTGGCCGCCCCACAAGGTGGCCCAGGCAGGCGTGGCCAGGACCTTTCAGAACATCCGCCTGTTCGGCAACATGTCCGCCCTGGAAAACGTGCTGGTGGGGCAGCATACCAAACTGAAGGCGACGCTGGTGGGCGCCCTTGCCAGGACCCGGGGCCAGAGGGAAGACGAACGCCGGGCGCGGGAGCGGGCCGAGGAATTGCTGGCCTTCGTCGGCCTCTTGGACAAGAAGGACGAGTTCGCCGCCAACCTGGCCTACGGGGAGCAGCGCCGCCTGGAACTGGCCCGGGCCCTGGCTGCCTCCCCCGTCCTGCTCCTCCTGGACGAGCCGACGGCAGGCATGAACCCAGGGGAGGCAGCCCAGGTGATGGACCTGATCTACAAGATCCGGGGCCTCGGGGTGACCGTGGTGTTGATTGAGCACAACATGCAGGTCATGATGGGCACGGCGGAGTGGATCGTGGCCCTGGATGCTGGGACCAAGATCGCCGAGGGGACTCCCAAGGAGATCCAGTACAACCCGAAGGTGATCCAGGCCTACTTGGGGGAGGAAGGGTAGCCGTGTTGCGCATCACGGACCTGCATGCCCACTACGGCCACGTGCACGCGCTGCGGGGCGTGTCGCTCCAGGTCAAGCAGGGGCAGATCGTGGCCCTCATCGGCAACAACGGGGCGGGCAAGAGCACGCTCCTCAAGACCATTTCGGGGCTGGTATGCCCCTCTGCGGGGAGCATTGAGTTCCTGGGCCAGCGGATTGACCGGCTCCCCAGCGACCAGATCGTGAAACTGGGCATTGCCCAGGCGCCGGAAGGGCGGCGGGTGTTCCCCCGCTCCACCGTGCTGGAGAACCTGGAGATGGGGGCCTACACCCGTCAGGACCGCCAGGGGATCCAGCGGGACATAGAGGCCATGATGGAGCGCTTCCCCATCCTCGGAGAGCGGAGGAACCAACTGGCGGGGACCCTCAGCGGCGGCGAACAGCAGATGCTGACCATCGCCCGCGCCCTCATGGCCCGCCCCAAACTCTTGATGCTGGACGAACCGTCCCTGGGCCTCATGCCCACCCTGGTCAAGGAGATCTTCCGGATCATTGAGGAAATCCACGCCGAGGGGACCACGGTCCTCCTGGTGGAACAGAACGCGCGCAAGGCCCTGGCCGTGGCCGACTATGCCTACGTCCTGGAGACCGGCCGGATCGTCCTGGAGGGGCCAGCCAAGGAGCTGCAGGCAAACGACCAGGTGCGCAAGGCCTACTTGGGCGAGAAGGACTAGGAGGGTGGGAAGGCCTCTGGCCTTCCCGGACGCTCTTTGGGCACCCAGAAAGAGCGCAGGAGAGCGCCAGAGGAGGAAGGAGGTGATGGTCTCCACCAGAGGGATCTCGGGTCGGCGGCTTCCGGCTGCGCGTGGAGGGCGGGGCCGGGAGCCTGGAGCGCCGCCTGACCTAGCGGCGCTGGTGAGGTAGTCACGTCATCTGCACATGTCCCGTGCGAGGAGGGAAAGGAAATGATGACCCTGGGCAAGAAGCACAGTTGGTTGGCAATGGGCTTGCTCGTCTGTCTGGCCTTGGTGGCTTCGTCCTGCGGCCCTGCCGCTACCCCCACGCCGACGGCCGCGCCCCCCACCGCCGCTCCCGCGGCGACCCCGACGCCGCCGCCCCCCGCGGCCAAGGAGCCCATCGTCTTTGGGATGGTGGCTCCGATGACGGGGGATGCGGCGGACTACGGCGTGCAGTTGGAGACCGGGGTGCGCCTGGCCATTGAGGAGATCAACGCTGCCGGTGGCATCGCTGGCCGCCCGGTGGATCTGGTGGTCTGCGACGACAAGTGCGACCCCTACGAGGCCTCCATGTGTGCCCAGAAGATGGTGGCCGACCCGCGCATCTTCGCCATCATCGGGCACGTTTGCAGCAGCTGCACCCTGGCCGGCGCCCCCATCTACGAGAAGGCGGGGCTGACAGTGATGACGGTGAGTTCCACCAACCCGGTCATCACCAAGAAGGGATGGAAGCACGTCTTCCGCACCATTGCCCACGATGGGATGCAAGGGCCCCTGATGGCGCAGTTCGCGGTGCAGGAGTTGGGGGCGAAGCGGCTGGCCATCATGTACGCCAGCCACGACTACGGCAAGGGGCTCCTGGACGCCACGCTGCCCGAGATCCCGAAGTTGGGGGCTGAGGCGGTGGCGGTGGAAACGTACGTGCCTGGGGTGGACAAGGACTTCAGCGCCCAGTTGACCAAGATCGCCCAGGCGAAGCCGGAGGCGCTCCTGTTGCTGACCGACTACGCCGAAGGGGGGATGATCACCAAGCAGCGGGTGGCGGCAGGGCTTGGCAACGTGCCCGTGGTGGCCTCGGCGGGGAACCAGCACGAGCAGTTCATCCAACTGGGCGGAGAAGGGGCCGAGGGCGCGTACGTGATGGTCTACTTTGACCCGGAGAAGCCGGACCCGAAGACGCAGGAGTTCGTGAAGAAGTACATGGCGAAGTATGGGAAGATGCCTTCGGAGCAGGCTGGGTACGGGTATGAAGCGCCCTACATCTACAAGCAGGCGATAGAGATGGGGGCGACGAAGGAGACGCTCCACGAGTACATGCACAAGGTGGAGTACGATGGCCTGACGGGCGTGACCAAGTTTGACGAGACCGGCGACGTCGTGGGCAAGGGCCAGGCCATCCTCGTCGTCAAGAACGGCAAGTTCACCAGTTACGTGAAATAGCGGTGTAGGGCATGCGGTCTTGTGGGGGGCGCCATGCCCCCCACAAGACCCTTACGGATAGGATATTCCGACGGAAAGGGCATCCGGAAGCCATGGCCGTCAAGGTCCTCATGCCCAAACTGAGTTTCATCGTCACCCAGGGCACCATCATCCGATGGCTGAAAGCGCCCGGGGAGGAAGTGCGCAAGGGGGAACCCCTCCTGGTCATTGAGTCCGAGAAGGCCACCGTGGAGGTGGAAGCCCCGGGCACGGGGATCCTGGGCCCAGAACTGGCCCCCCCTGGCACCACCGTGCCCGTGACCACGGTGATCGGCTACATCCTGGAGCCCGGGGAGACGCCCCCCAAACTGGAACTGCAAGTAGCAGGGGTGACCCCAGCGGGTGCAGTTGGCTCAGGGCCGTCCGGGCAGGGGCCCGCGCCGAGCGTGCCCGAAGGACCGGCGCCCCTCCAGGAGGTCAAGGTTTCCCCCTCAGCCCGTCGCCTGGCCCAGGAGCACCACGTGGACCTGGCCCAGGTGAAGGGCACGGGGCCCGGGGGGCGCATCGTGGAACGGGATGTGCTGGCCTACCTGGAAGAACAGAAGGCGAAGGCCCCGGCGGAACCGGTCCGCGCCACCCCGGCGGCCCGCAAACTGGCTGCCCAGGCCGGGGTTGACCTGCGCGGCGTGGAGGGAACTGGCGCTGGGGGGCGCATCTCCGTGGAGGATGTGGAGCGGGCCGCTGGGGCGGCCTTGGGCCTGGGGCTGCCGGCGGAGCCGGTGGAACAGACCTCCATCCAGCGGGTGGCCGCGGAGCGGATGGCCCTCAGTTTCCGCACTGCGCCGCACTTCTACCTGAGCGTGGAAGCCCGCATGGACCAGGCGGTCCGCTTGCGGGAGGCGCTCGTGCCCACGATAGAAGCAGAGACGGGGGTGCGCCTCTCTTTCAGCGATATCCTGGTGTGGGTTGTGGGGCGAGCCCTGCGGGCGCACCCGGCCCTGAACGCCGCCTTCGTAGAAGGCCGCCTTTACCGGTTTGGAGAAGTCAACATCGCCCTGGCGGTGGACACCCCCAGGGGCTTGACCGTCCCCGTGCTCCGGGGGGCGGATGAGATGTCCTTGGCCCAGATCGCCGTCCGCCGGGCCGAACTGGTGGAGAAGGCCCGGGAACACCGCCTGGGCCCCGAGGACCTCAGTGGAGGGACTTTCACCATCTCCAACTTGGGGATGTTCGGCATAGACGTCTTCAGCGCCATCATCAACCCGCCCCAGGCGGCCATCCTGGCCGTCGGGCGGGTCGCCCAGCGCCCCGTCGTCGTGGAGGGCACCCTGCAGGCCCTGCCCACCCTGTGGCTGACCCTCTCCGTGGACCACCGGGCGACCGACGGAGCCACGGCCGCACGCTTCCTGCAGGAGGTCGTCCAGAACCTGGAGAACCCCTACCGGCTGATGTCCGCCTGAAACCCTACCCCCACAGAGCGGAGGTGACGAATGACGTTGGACAAGGAGAAGCACGCGCACCTGTACCACTCCATGTTGAGGATCCGCCGGTTTGAAGAAGCGGCGATAGACGTCTTTTCTGCCGGGAAGATCCCCGGCTTCATCCACTCCTACATCGGAGAGGAAGCCATCGCCGTCGGGGTGTGCGCGGCCTTGGAACCTGGGGACCAGATCACCGGCACCCACCGCGGGCACGGCCACTGCCTGGCGAAGGGGATGCGCATGGACCGGATGATGGCCGAACTCTTCGGCAAGCGGACCGGCTACAACAAGGGCAAGGGCGGCTCCATGCACATCACCGACTTCCAGAGCGGGGTGCTGGGGTGCAATGGCATCGTCGCCGGGGGCATTGGGCTGGCCACGGGAGCGGCCTGGGGCCACCAGGTCCTCAAGACGGGACGGGTGGTGGCCTGCTTCTTCGGCGACGGGGCGATGAACCGCGGCTCCTTCCACGAGGCGGTGAACATGGCTTCCATCTGGAGGCTGCCCGTGGTCTACGTGGTGGAGGCCAACGGGTGGGGCATCTCCATGGCCACCAGCCGGGCCATCAACCTGACCGACCTCAGCGAGCGTGCCAAAGCCTACGGCATCCCCGGCGTGAGCGTGGATGGGTACGACGTCCTGGCGGTGTACGAGGCGGCCTCGGCAGCCGTGGCGAGGGCGCGGAACGGCGACGGCCCCACCATGCTGGTCTGCTACGCCCCCCGCATCCGGGGCCATGAGGAAGGGGACCCCCAGACGTACCGCCCCAAGGAGGACATAGAGAAGGCGAAGAGGAACGACCCCCTGCCTCGCTACCGCGCCTTCCTCCTGCAACACCAGATCCTGAGCGAGGAAGAACTGGGGGGCATAGAGAAACAGGTAGAGGCCGAGGTGGCCGAAGCGATCCGGTTCGCCGACGAGAGCCCGTACCCAGCGCCGGAGGAAGCGCTGGAGGACCTGTTCGTGGAGGGGGTCTGGTGATGCGCGAGATCACGTTTGCCCAGGCGATCAACGAAGCCCTGCGGGAAGAGATGCGCCGCGATCCGACAGTGGTGGTGCTGGGGGAGGACATCGGGCTGATCGGCGGGAACTTCGGCGTGACCAAGGGGCTTTTGGAAGAGTTCGGCCCCGAACGGGTCAAGGACACGCCGATCTCCGAGGACGCCATCGTGGGGCTTTCCCTGGGGGCCTCCCTGGTGGGGCTGCGCCCCGTGGCGGAGATCATGTTCTCCTCCTTCCTCGGCTGCTGCATGGACCAGATCTTCAACCAGGTCTCGGCCATCCGCTACATGAGCGGAGGACAGGTGAGCGTCCCCCTGGTCATCCGCACGGTCAACAGCCTGGGGAGGTCGGGGGCGGCCCAGCACTCCGGGCGCACCGAAGCCTGGTTCATGCACATCCCCGGGATCAAAGTGGTGATCCCCTCCACGCCATACGATGCCAAAGGGCTCCTCAAGACGGCCATCCGTGCCCCCGACCCGGTCATCTTCTTTGAACACGCCCTGGCCTACTACCGCGTGAAGGGCCCTGTGCCCGATGGGGAGTACACCGTCCCCTTCGGCCAGGCCGAGGTGAAGCGGGTCGGCAAGGATGTCACCATCGTGGCCTACTCCATGATGGTCACCCGGGCGCTGGAAGCGGCGGCCATCCTGGCCGAGGAAGGGATTGAAGCCGAGGTGGTGGACCCCCGGACCCTGGTCCCGCTGGATATGGAGACCATCGTCGCCTCGGTGCGGAAGACCCACCGGGCCATCGTGGCCTCGGAGGAGTGCGAGCGGGCCGGTGTGTGCGCGGAGATCGGTTTCCGCATCACCCAGGAGGCCTTTGACTACCTGGATGCGCCGGTGGAGCGGGTGGCGGCGGCCAACGTGCCCGCGCCCTTCAGCCCGCCGCTGGAGCAGTACATCATGCCCAAGGTGGAGGACTTGGTGGCAGCCGCTCGGCGCCTCGTGGCCTGAGGCGCGGGGCTGGCCAAGGAGGAAACCGCACGTGAGGATCCTGTGGAACGAAGCCACGTCGGGGCCGCCGGAGATGGCGCCGGTGTGGCAGGCGCTGCGGGAGTACTTCCCGCGGGTGGCCCGGCCCGATACGGAGGTGGTGCTGCGGCACCTGCCGGTCTCGGGGAACTACGTCCGCTCCCTGTACACGGAACTCCTGAACAACCGCGCCGTGGTGGAGAACGCCATCGCCGCCGAGCGGGAGGGGTTTGATGCCGTGGTCCTGGGCTGCTGGGCCGACCCCCTCTGGGAGGCACGGGAGGTGGTGGACATCCCCGTGGTGGGGATCGGCGAGGCGGCCATGCTCCTGGCCACCACCTTGGGCTACAAGTTCGCCGTCATCACCGTCGCGCCCGGGGTCGTGCCCACCATCGCCCTGGACCTGCGCCTGTACGGGCTGGAGGACCGGGCCATCTCCCGGCCAGTCCGCTCTCTGGACCCTCCTTCCGACCTGGGGCTTCTGGTGGAGAGCGTCACGAACCCAGAGCGGCTCCTCTCCAACTTTGAGCGGGTGGCCCGGCAGTGCATCGCGGACGGCGCGGAGGTCATCGTCGTCGGGTGCGGCTACTACGGCCCCATCCTCACCCTGCACGGGTACCACGAGGTGCCGGGCACGGGCGTGCCCGTGGTGGATTGCAGCGCCGCCGGGCTGAAACTGGCCGAGGCGCTGGTGGACCTCCGGCGCTCTACCGGCCTGCGGAAGAGCACGGCCC
>DAOTYM010000241.1:0-3489 GCA_034434775.1 Anaerolineae bacterium
GGGGCGCGGTGCGTCCACGCACGCCTCCTCTTTGACCACGTGGGCCCCCAGACCGACCCGCTGGGGCCGGACAACGTGCTCTTCCTGGGCACAGGGCCCATGGACGGCCTGCCGGTGGGGATGGGCCGCATGTCGGTGGCCTGCAAGTCGCCCCGCCGCACCGTGGCCGAGGGGAGTTTCGGCGGCTTCTTCGGCCCCGAAATGCGCCGCGCCGGGGTGGATTACCTGGCCATCCGCGGCCAGGCGGACCACCCAGTCTACCTGTACATAGAGGACGGCCGGGTGGAGATCCGCGATGCCCGGCACCTCTGGGGCCTGAAGACCCACGAGACGGACGCCGCGCTGCGGCGGGAACTGGGCGCAGAGGTGCAACTGCGCTACATCGGCCCGGCCGGCGAGAACCTGGTCCACGCCAGCCCCATCTTCGGCAACCTGAACCAGAGCGGCGGCCGCGCCGGCTGCGGCGAGGTCATGGGCAGCAAGCGCCTCAAGGCCATCGCCGTGCGGGGCACAGGAGGCCTCCGCGTGGCCGACTACGACGCCTTCCTGGAGGCTTACAAGGCCTTCCGGGAGCGGTTGGACCTGGCCACCTCCCGCGACCCGTGGACGCCGGTCTGGTCCACCTACGGCGCGCCAGTCCTGGCACGGCTTTTCGCCGATATGGGCAACCTGATGACCCGCAACGCCCAGGAGATGGGCTGGCCCGAGGACAAAGCGGCCCGCATCTCCTGCGAGCCCTACCTGGAGCGGTACGTCACCAAGGCCAAGGCCTGCTTCGGCTGCCCCTGGCCGGCCTGCCAGAAACTCTACGAGATCCCCTCCGGCCGCTGGCAGGGCCTCAAGGGCGGCAACTACTGGGCCGGCCAGCCGGTGGTCTTCGGCTCCCTCCTGGACAACGACGACCTGGACCTGGTCCTGGTCCTCTCGGCCCTGTGCAACCAGTACGGCCTGGATATCTTCCACGTGGGCTACACCTTGGCCTGGGCCATGGAGTGCGTTGAGCGGGGCATCCTGACCCGGGCCGACACCGACGGCCTGGACCTGCGCTTCGGCTGCCCCGACAAAGAGGGCCTGGTGGACTTGGTGCGCAAGATCGCCCTGCGGGAGGGGTTCGGGGCGCTCCTGGCCCTGGGGTGCGCTGAGGCGGCCAAGGTGGTGGGCAAGGGTTCCGAGCGGTACTGCCTGGCGGTCAAGGGGCAGGAGTTGGAGGGGATCGCCCAGCGGAACATGTACATGGTGGCCCTGGGCATCGCCGTGAGCGAGGTGGGCCCCGACCACACCCGGTGGTACCCACCGTACCCCTGCAACCCGAACCTCGTCTCTAGAGAGGAACTGGCTGCGCTGGGGGTGGACCTGGACCTGCGCCTGGCCTTCCAGGGGCGGAACCCCCAGGAGAAGGGCAAACTCCTGCGGTGGTTCACCATCAGCCGCGGCGTGGTGGAAAGCCTGCCCGGCTGCGTCTTCCTGGTGCGGGATACCCTGGGCCTGGACATGCGGCCCTGGTGGCGCCTCTTCACCGCTGCCACGGGCCTGGAGATGGACTACGAGGAGTTCCTCCTCCCCGGGGAGCGGGTGGTGAACCTGGAGCGGGCCTTCATCGTGCGGGAAGGGTTCCGCCGGGAGGACGACCACCCGCCCCTCCGCATGCAGTTGGAGGACGTGCCGGGCTTCGGCTACCCGCGCCTTGCGCCAGAGGTCTTTGAGCCGATGCTGGACGAGTACTACCAGGCCAACGGCTGGAGCCTGCGGACGTCCGTGCCGCGCCGCGCCACGTTGGAGCGGCTGGGGTTGAAAGATGTAGCGGATGCCCTGGCCGCCGCCGGGGTGGAGGTGGAGCCATGAAGGAGGTGGAACTCCGCTACGTGGCCCACATCACCGACATCACCGGGTGCCTGAAGGAGCGCTACCGGACGGACGCGGCCACCCTGCGGGACTTGGTGGAGGAACTGGACGCCCGCTACGGCGGCTTCCGGGAGGCCTTCGTGGACCCGGCCACGGGCCAACTGCGCTGGAACGCCATGATCTACTACCGGGGGCGAGGCGAAGTGCCCGCGGCCGTGGTGGACCTGGACCGCCCCCTGGGGGACGGAGCGGCCGTCACCTTCTGGTAGGCTGAGCGGCAAGCCTGTAGGGGCGATTCATGAATCGCCCCTACAGGCCGTAGGTCACGCTTCCAGCGTGACGTCGGGCAGCGTGCCTAGGCGGGGCACGCCAAGAGGGGGCGATCTGTGAGCCGCCCCTCAAGCGAGAGAATCTGGCATCCGCCGAAGGACGTGCAAGCAACTGCAACCAAACTCTCATAAAGCACAGAGGAGCGCACCATGGCAAAACTGATTGACCTGAGCATGGAAGTGAGCGGAGACATGGTGGTCTTCCCGCGGGTGGCACGGCCCATTATGGCCATGCTGGAGAGTTGGGAAGAGTTCGCCGAGAACATCGGGGCGGCCAAGTACGGGGCCAAGTGGCTCACGGCCCACTACGTGGTCGTCCTGGGCGACCACGTGGGCACCCACGTGGACTCCCTGCGCCACCTGCGGAAGGACGCCCCAGGCCCGGACGGCATCCCGCTGGAGTACTGCTACGGCGACGGCGTGGTCCTGGACTTCAGCGACAAACCCGTGGGCTACGGCATCACCGCCGAGGACTGCCAGAAGGAACTCAAGCGCATCGGCTACACCCTCAAGCCGCTGGACATCGTCCTCATCAAGACCGGCGCCTCCCGCTACAACACCGAGATGCGCTACCTGACGGACCACTGCGGCATGACCGGCGAGTCCACCAACTGGCTCCTGGACCAGGGGATCAAGATGGTGGGCATTGACGCGCCCACGTGGGACCGGCCGGTCAAGTCCATGTTTGAGACCAAGGAGTTCTGGCCCGGCCACCTGGTGATGGTGGAGCGGGAGTACTACCACCTGGAGAACCTGGCCAACCTGGATGCCATCCCCAGGCCTTTCGGCTTCAAGGTGGCCGTCTTCCCCATCAAGTGGAAAGGGACCACGGCAGCGCCGGTGCGGGCGGTGGCCATCCTGGAGGACTGAGGCGCTCCGGGACGGGGCGCGCGAAGGGGGACGAGGGACCTCCGCGCCGCGCACTGGGGTCCGCGTGCACGCCTTGCGGCAGGAGGTCTTTCGTCCCGTTTTCTGCCACGGGCGGGCGCGGTGCCCTGGAGGGGCAGCCCGCGCCCGCCCGGAGGGAAACGGCGATGGCAACGAAGTACATCGTCATCCTGGGCTCTCTGGATACCAAAGGCGCGGAGGTGGAGTTCCTGCGCCAGGCGGTGCGGGCCCAGGGCGGCGAGCCCTGGGTGGTGGATACTGGCGTCCTGGGCGAGCCCACGGCGGAGGCCGACGTCACCCGGCACCAGGTGGCCGAGGCCGCTGGCACCACCATCCAGGCCCTCATTGACGGCCGGGACAAGAACCGCGCCCTCCTGGCCATGGCCGAAGGCGCGACGCGCATCGTGCTGGACCTCTTCCAGCGCGGGCA
>DAOTYM010000242.1:0-8720 GCA_034434775.1 Anaerolineae bacterium
CCCCCTTCAGGCCCCTCAGGGCCTCTTCCCCTGTGGTGCAGGTGCCGACCACGGCCATGTCTGGCTCGTGGGAGAGGGCAGCATCCATCAGCCGGAGCATCTCCGGCGCTGGGTCCACCAGGAACACCCGGATCTTGCCGTCCACGCCGTCCGCCCTCGCGTGCTCAATCGGGGTGGGGCGCGCCCGTCCCCCCTACCTTGTAGGCCCTGACGATCCGCAGTTCGCCCCCCACCATCCGCCAGGCCCGCCGCTCCGCCTCGTAGAGGATGCGCTCCTCGTCCAGGGTGGTGAGTTCCCCCTTGCGCAGGAGCCACCGGCCAGCCACCATCACGTGGGTCACGTCGCTGGATTTCGCCGCGTAGAGGACGTTGGCCACCAGGTCGTGGCGGGGGCGCAGGTGGGGCTTGTTGAGGTCTAGGAGGATGAGGTCGGCGGCCATGCCTGGCGCCACCACGCCGCTCTCCGGGAAGCCGAGGGCCCGGGCGCCGGCCTGGGTGGCCAGGCGCAGGGCCAGTTCCCCGGGCAGGACCTCTGGGTCGCGGTGGTGGTTCTTCTGCAGCAGGGCTGCCAGGCGCGCTTCCTCCAGCATGTCCAGGTCGTTGTTGCTGGCCGCGCCGTCGGTCCCCAGGGCCACGTGGATGCCGCGGGCCAGCATCTCTGGCACGGGCGTCACACCCATGCCCAGTTTCATGTGGCAGTTGGGGCACTGCACCACGTGCACGCCCTTCCGCTGGAGGATGTCCAGGTCTCCCTCGTCCACGTAGATGCAGTGGGCGGCGATGGCCGGCACGTCAAAGAGGCCGATGCGGTCCAGGAAGGCGACGGGGGTAGCCCCGTGGCGCGCCAGCGAGTCGGCCACCTGGGCCTCCGACTCCGCCAGGTGGATGTGGATGCCCAAACCGTGGCGCTGGGCGGCCTGGGCCACTCGCTTGAGAAAGTCGGGCGGGCAGGTGTAGGGTGCGTGAGGGCCCAGCACGGTGCGGATGCGCCCCTCGGCCGCGCCCTGCCACCGCAGGGCAAAGGCGATGCTCCCCTCCAGGTCTGTGCCGATCTCCGTGCCTGGACCCAGGCCGAAGACGCACCAGGCCAGGGTGGCCCGCAGGCCGCTTTCCGCCACCACCTCGGCCACGCGGTCCATGTAGAAGTAGTGGTCGGCGAACCCCACGGTGCCGCCGCGGATCATCTCCGCCGCGGCCAGGGCCGCGCCCCAGTAGACATCCTCTTCCTCCAGGGCCGATTCGGCCACCCAGATGCGTTCGTTGAACCAGCGGTCCAGCGGGAGGTCGTCGGCCCAGCCGCGGACCAGGGTCATGGCGGCGTGGGTGTGGGCATTGAAGAAGCCGGGCATCAGGAGGCAGTCACGGCCGTCCACCACTTCGTCCGGCTCAAAGCCGAGGGGGACGTTCCCCACGGCCAGGATGCGGTCTCCGTCCACGGCCACGTCGGTCTGCGGCAGGACCCTGCCCTCTGCGTCCAAGGTGATGACCGCCACATCGCGGAACAGGACCCGGGACACCTTCACCCTCCCTGCGTGCGGCCTGCCTCCAGGACGTGGAGCGCGCGCTCCAGGGCGGCGTTCACGTCTTCCATCCGCTGCGCGGCCTGGGCAATGGCTTCAGCCACGTCCTCCTGCCCGTGCTCCCGCGCCCGGGCCGCCCACTCCCGGAAACTGGCTGCGTGTTCCTCGTTGTGCTCTATCCAGTGCGGCAGGAGCGCCCGGAGTTTGGCCAGGTCGTCTCCAGCAGGGTGCTCGTGGGGGTGTGCGTGGGCCATTTCCCGCTCCTCCTCGGCTGTGGGGGTGCCGCCGTCCGCGCAAGGCGCTTCGGGCTTCCCCAGGGGTGGGGTAGGGGTCAACCGGTCGGGCTTGCTTGCTCCTCGGGGGCCCTGGGGCGCAGGCGCACGACGTGCTTGAGGAGGTCAATCTCCACAATGGTCCCCTGGACGACCTTCTGTTCGCCCAGGAGGGTCACCAGGAGGAACCCCTCGTCCTTGGGGCGCACCAGGACCACGTCCCGCAGGACCTCGTGTTCCCCGGCCTCGTCCACCAGGTAGACTCGCGCTTCGCACATGGCCTGTTCCTTTCCGTGCCAAAGGGGGAGTGGTTCGCTCGGAGGCATTATAGGCCAAAACCCGCGAGAGGTCAACAGGCCTGGTGGGTCAACACATCATGACCACCCTCTGGGGCACAGGCGAGGATGCGATCGGCGCCAGGGCCTCTTTGGCATCGGCCTGGAGGGGGATGGTTCCTGAGCGCTCCAGAGCCGCGGGGTCGGGGAAGGAACGCCAGTCTCTACCCAGATCCGCCCCACCACTGGTGAACGAGGTATTGGCCATTGGTCTGTTGCATTTGACGTGCTGGCCATGCTGTGTTACAATGGAATTTGTCAAAGGGTGATGAGGCTCACCCTGGGGAAGTTGCCCTGATCTGTCGGTTTCCCGACTGATAGCCTCTACCGAAGCACGTGTAGTTCCACGTGTGGTTGGTAGGGGCTTTTTTTCATGATATGGAGGTGCTGACTCCATGGCTTTCCACAGCATCCTATTTGACAGGCCTGAAGGCAGGCGCGAAGAGGCGCTTGAACCGCCGGCCTTCTTCGGAGACCTGAACCTTGACCAAGTGATCGGGGCGATCACAGCCCCCAAGCAGGAGTACAACCTGGAACCGTTCTACTACACCCCTCTTCACGATGGTGACACCATCCGGTACCGGCAGGAGGTGATGCGGGACCTGGAGAGCGAACCCCTGCTGGCGGCCGTCAGGTCTTTTGCAGAAAAGATGGCCGTCGCGCGCCGCTACCTCGCCATGGTGGAGAAACTGAACTCCGAGTACCACAAGAAAGGCTGGTTCCTGGAAGCAGCCCTGGTCTACTGCGACGCGGTATCCACCTTGGTGCACGACCTCACCCGGGCAAGCCTGCACTCGCGAGGCCTCACGGGGTTTCGCGCCTACGCCACAGCCTACGTGCAGTCGGAGGCGTTCCAGTCGCTGGCAGCGGAGGCACAGCAGGTCAAGGAGGCCCTGTCTGCCATCCGGTACAGCCTGGTCATCCAACCTGGCCGGTTCAGCGTGCGCCGTTACGAGGGAGAAGCGGACTACAGCGCGGAGGTGGAGAGGACCTTTGCTAAGTTCAAGGAAGGGAAGGGCAAAGACTACACCTTTCGCCTCAACGAAGGGTGGGGCATGAGCCACATTGAGGCCATCATCCTTGCGTTTGTGGCCCGCCTGTATCCCGATGAATTTGCGGCCCTTGACCGCTTCTGCGAGACGCACAGCCAGTTCATGGATGAGGCCATCGTCACCTTTGACCGGGAAGTGCAGTTCTACGTCGCCTATCTGGAGTTCATCGCGCCCATCAAACGCAAAGGGCTGCCCTTCTGCTACCCCCAGGTGAGCGACAGCCGCGAGGTCTACGTCCGCGACGGGTTTGACCTGGCATTGGCTTCTGCGCGGCTCTATAGCGAGGAGCCGGTCGTGCCGAACGACTTCTTCCTGAGGGAGCCGGAACGCGTGATCGTGGTCTCTGGCCCCAACCAGGGGGGCAAGACCACCTTTGCCCGCATGTTTGGACAGGTGCACTACCTCGCCAGTCTCGGGTGCCCAGTGCCAGGGCGCGAAGCGCGGCTCTTCCTCTTTGACCACCTGTTTACCCACTTTGAGCGGGAGGAAGACATCCGCAACCTGCGGGGCAAACTGGAGGATGACCTGGTCCGCATCCACCACATCCTTGCCCAAGCCACGCCCAAAAGTATCCTCATCGTGAATGAAATGTTCGCTTCCACCACCTTGCAAGATGCGGTCTTCCTGAGCAGGGAGATCATGGCCAAGGTGTTAGAACTGGATTGCCTGTGTGTCTGGGTGACGTTCTTGGACGAACTCTCCCGAGTGAGCGAGAAGACCGTCAGCATGGTCAGCACGGTGGACCCCAACGACCCGGCCATACGGACGTTCAAGATCGTCCGGAGACCTGCGGACGGGCTGGCTTACGCGATCTCGCTGGCCGAGAAACACGGGCTGACGTACCGGCAGATCAAGGAGCGCATCCGATCATGAAGGTATTCCTGATGTATCCCGATCGGGATTTCAACTTGGAGCAGGAGCTCCCGCCTTTTGCGGACGACCTGGTCCGGGATTTGGAACTGGACGTCCTCTTGGGGGCCATGGCCAGGGGGGATTCTTTCCTCTTCGGCGTGGCCAAGCAGGCCCTTCTGTGCGGGTCGGATGACCTTGAGGTCATCCAGTACCGCCAGGAAATCCTCAGGGACTGCCTTCAGAACCCGGACGTGGTGAGGCAGATCTACCAGATCCCCATCAAGGCCATTGAGAACAAACGGCAACGTTGGTTGGGGATCTCTGGCTGGAGCCCCACCAGCGTGCTGAGCAGCGCAAGGGCGCTTTTGGAGATGCTTCTGGAGTTGCTCAAGGAGTTGAGAGCCCTTGCGGACGCCCATGCCCACAAATTCCGGTCCCGGGGGTTCACCCGCTTTTTCGCCATGATCCAGCGCGAACTGGACGACGCCTACCTAGCCCTTGTGGAGGAGCACCTGCGGACCTTGCAGTTCCGGCGAGGGGTTCTGGTCAGCGCCGAACTGGGGAAAGGGAACGAGGGCACGAACTACGTCCTCCGCCAACCAGACGCGGGCCGTTGGAACTGGCTAGACCAGATCTTCAGCCGCAAGGAAGCCTACTCGTACAAACTTCACCCCCGTGATGACGCGGGGGCGAGGGTGCTGGGGGAACTGAGGGACAGAGGCCTCAATCGGGTGGCCGACGCAGTGGCCCGCGCGGCCAGCCATGTGGAGCAATTCTTCCACACCCTGCGGTTGGAACTGGCTTTCTACATCGGGTGTCTGAACCTAGCGGAGCAACTTGCCCAGCTAGGGGAGCCGATCTCGTTTCCCTTGCCTGCGGAGGCCAGGGAGCGCAGGCACTCATTCACAGGGTTGTACGATGCCTGCCTGGCGCTGACGATGAGGCAGAAGGTAGTGGGCAACGACGTGGACGCCGATGGCAAGAGCCTGGTTCTCATCACCGGTGCGAACCAGGGTGGCAAGTCCACTTTCCTGCGCAGCATTGGCCTCGCGCAGTTGATGATGCAGTGCGGCATGTTCGTACCGGCAGAATCCTTTTCCGCCAATGTGTGCAGCGGCCTCTTCACGCACTACAAGCGGGAGGAGGATGCTGCCATGAAGAGCGGCAAGTTAGATGAAGAACTCAGCAGGATGAGCGCCATCGTGGACCATGTCACGCCTGACAGCATGGTGCTGTTCAACGAATCGTTCGCCGCGACCAACGAACGGGAGGGCTCGGAGATCGCCCGCCAGATCGTGAGCGCGTTGCTGGAGAAGCACATCAAGGTCTTCTTTGTGACGCATCAGTACGAATTTGCCCGCAGCATGTATGAACGGTATGCCGGTACCGTCATCTCCCTGCGGGCTGAACGGCTGCCCGACGGAACGAGGACGTTCCGGCTGGTGGAAGGCGAGCCCTCACAGACCAGTTATGGCAAGGACCTGTACCACAACATATTCGGGACCGAGGGTCAGGCTTTCGCTCCTCTGAGCCCCCTCGCGGGGCCCGCCGAAGTCGCGGCAGCCAACGGTCCCTATGTCGCCAGCCGCAGCCGTTGAGAGGGCGAGTGCACCACAGGACACCGTCCATCGCCGTTGCCCCTTCGCCCGGTGCCCAGCCTCGTGAAGCGGCAAGCGCCCCATGACCGGCGCTCACCGTCATCGTTGCACCCCGTTGATCGCTGCCCACGTTGCTTGAGACAGAGGGCTAGGGGAGGCGAGAGGGGTTGGACTGAAAAAGCCCTGCTGCCGCCCCCCTCTTCCTTGCTGGAGCCCCCAGGCCGGTGTATAATGCCCCCGACATAAAAGGGCCAAGCCTTTCACCGTCCATGATTCCCCTGCCGTGTTTGACCTCCTGCATCCCAGGCCGGCGACGGCCGGAGCGCAAGAGGTCCCGAGGAGGGAGGCCATGACCGAATCCTTTGCCAACCGCTTGATCCTGGTGGTGGATGACGAGGAGAAGATGGTCCGGTTCATCCAGACCAA
This sequence comes from Anaerolineae bacterium, assembly GCA_034434775.1. Lineage (GTDB taxonomy): Bacteria > Chloroflexota > Anaerolineae > DTPP01 > DTPP01 > DAOTYM01. The sequence continues at coordinate 6,056 of DAOTYM010000242.1, forward strand.
CCTGGAGATGGATGGCTTCCGGGTCATCTCGGCTTCCGACGGTGCGGAGGCCGTGGAAAAGGTGCGCACCGAACTGCCGGACCTGGTGCTCCTGGATGTCATGCTGCCAGAAATGGATGGCTTTGAGGCCCTGGAGCGCATCCGCGAGATCTCCGACGTGCCGGTCATCATGCTCACCGTCAAGGGGGAGTTGGAAGACAAGCACGCCGCTTTCTCCCGCGGGGCAGACGATTACCTGACCAAACCCTTCAGCCCGCGGGAACTGACGGACCGCATCCGCGCCGTCCTCCGGCGGACCAGCGAAAAAATCCTCCCCTCCGACGCGCTGGTGCAGGTGGACGACCGGCTGCAGATAGACTTCGCCCGCCACGAAGTCATCGTGGAGGGGAAGCGCATCAAACTGCGCCCCACCGAATGGCGGCTCCTCTACCACTTGGTGCAGAACGCCGGCTGGGTCATGCCCTACGAGACCCTCCTCCAGAAGGTCTGGGGGTACGCCTACCGGGACGAATCGCAGTTGTTGCGGATGTACATCGCCTACCTGCGCCAGAAGATAGAAGAGGACCCCGCCAACCCCCGCTACATCTTCACCGAGCGGGGGTTCGGCTACCGCTTTGTGGACTTCAGGCGCCGACAGGGCAAGGCGCCGGAGAAGGGGGCCTGAGGGCAAGCCCCGCCTTCCGGAGGTGGACCCCCTTCAGGCCTGGGCCTGGCGCACGATCTGGGCCCACAGCCGCCGGAGGAGCGCGGCCCGGCGCTCGGCCAGCAGGGCGCGGTAGGCCGGCGTCTGCAGGGGCTCCGTGGTCATGATGAAGGCATCCTCCTGGTTGTCGGTGTAGTACCGCGGGCGGCGGCCCACCACGTGGAAGCGGTACTTCTGGTAGAGGGCGATGGCCGCCTGGTTGGAGACCCGCACCTCCAGCGTCGCCTCCTGAGCCCCCAGTTCCACCGCCTTCTGCAGGAGGTGCCACAGCAGGAGTTCCCCCAGGCCTCGGCCCCGCCACCCGGGCCGCACGGCGAGGGTGCTGACGTGCCCCTCGTCCACCAGCATCCACAGGCCCCCGTACCCCAGGATGGGGGCCTCCTGGAGGTCCGGCAGGGAGGGGGCCCCGCGCCAGACCAGGCCCGGCCGTGCCTGGGCCACCAGGTAGAAGGCCGAGGGATTCCGGGTCAGGTCGTAGGTGAACGAACGCGCCGACCAGGGCATGGAAAAGGTCGCCCGCTCAATGCGGTAGACCTCCTCCACGTCGTCCAACGCCATGGGCCGCACCAGGACCGGCCACTCCTCGGGAAGGCGGCTTTCCTGTTCCACAGCCTGGGACCCTCAAGACGGATGCTGCAGGTAGATGGGGCTCAGCGTCTCCGGCGGGTCGGACTCCCCGGCCTCCAGGCGGGAGCGGGCGAGTTCCACCAGGAAGCCCGGCCGCCGGAGGTTCTCCGCCGGCGTTGCCAGGCGCACGCCTTCCCCCAGGACTTCCCGCAGGTAGGCCACCTCGTCCGCCTCCAGTTCGCCGCAGACGAAGGGGTGCCCCTCCAGGTGCTCCACCCACTCCCGCAGGGTGAGGAGGGACGGCCCCTCGCGGAGGACCAAGGCCCCGCCCCGCCGCTCGTACCGCGCCACGCAGAGCCGCCCCCGGCCCGCCTGGATGACGGCCCAGATGGGCCCCCTCTGGGCCACGTGGGGCCGGGCCAGGATATCCAAAGTGGGGATGCCCACCAGGGGCAGGCCGTGGCTCAGGGCCAACCCCTTGGCCACGCTCAGCCCGATGCGCAGGCCGGTGAAGGACCCGGGCCCGATGGAGACCGCCACCGCCTCCAGGTCCTCGGGCCGGCGCCCCAGGAGGCGCATCACGCGGTCCAGCCGGGGCATGAGTTCCACGGTGTGGGTCTCGTACGAGACCCACACCTCCTCCGCCCAGAGCCGGTGGGCATCGCCCAAGGCCAACCCGGCGACACGGGTCGCCGTGTCAATGCCCAGGATGAGGCCGCTTGCCATCCCTATCCCCCTTCCCCCGCCACCTGGTCCCGGAACCAGGCCACCGTCTGGCGCAACCCTTCCTCAAACGAGGTCTCAGGGCGGAAGCCCAGCACCTCCTCCAGCCGCTCCACCGCGGCCTGGGAGTGGCGGATGTCGCCGGGGCGCGGCGGCTCAAAGACGGGGGCCACGTCCACCCCCAGGATGCGTTCCAGGTGGGCCAGGAGTTCCAGCAGGGTGTGCCGCCGGCCGCAGGCCACGTTCAGCACCACGCCTCCAGGCGTTTCCCGCTCCAGCGCGGCCAGGTTGGCGGCCACCACGTCGCCCACGTAGGTGAAATCCCGCGATTGGAGGCCATCTCCGTAGACCACCGGCGGCTCTCCCCGCAGGAGGGCGGTGATGAAACGTGGGATGACCGCGGCGTACTGGGAGGTGGGGTCCTGGCGCGGCCCGAAGACGTTGAAGTAGCGCAGGGAGACGGTGGGCAGCCCGTAGACCTGGCTGAAGACCTGACAGTAGTGCTCCCCCAGGAGTTTCGTCACCCCGTAGGGGGAGACGGGCCGCGGTGGCATCTCCTCCCGCTTCGGGAGTTCCTCCGAGTCGCCGTACACGGCCGAACTGGAGGCGTAGACCACCTTGCGCACCCCTGCCTCCCGCGCCGCGAGGAGCACGTGCAGGGTCCCAGTGGCG
>DAOTYM010000243.1:0-2462 GCA_034434775.1 Anaerolineae bacterium
GTGCCTGCCCTTGCGCGGAGGCCCCCACCCTACCCTCCATCTTGGCGGCGCGGGAGGCTGTTGTGCTACAATGCAGGTGCGGCCCCCCACGCGCCGCGGACACCCAGCGCGAAAAGGAGGAAGACGATGCAGAAACTCGGTGTGGGCATCATCGGGGTGGGCAACGTGGCCAAGGAGCACATCCGGGCCTACCAGCGCAACCCCCACACGGAGGTGGTGGCCCTCTACAGCCGCACCCGAGAGACCCTGGAAGCACACGCCGCCCAGTTGGGCCTCTCCTCCTGCACCCTGTACACCGACCTGGACGCCCTCCTCGCCGACGAGCGGGTGCACCTGGTCTCCATCTGCACGCCCAACCACGTCCACGCTGCGCAGACCATCGCCGCAGCGCGGGCGGGCAAGCACGTCCTCATTGAGAAGCCTGTAGCCTTGAACCTGGCCGACCTGCGGGCCATGGACGCCGCCGTCCGGGAGGCGGGGGTGCGGTCCATGGTCTCCTTCGTCCTGCGGCGCAACCCCCTCCTGCGCATCCTGCGGCGCCAAGTGGAAGACGACGCCATCGGCGAGATCTTCATGGCCGAGGTAGACTACTGGCACAGCACGCCCCGCGCCGTGGCCGGCCATTGGATGACGCAGAAGGAGTACGCCGGCAGCGTCTTCCTGATGGGCGGGTGCCACGCCGTGGACGCAGCCCGCTTCCTGGTGGGCTCGGAAATCGTGGAGGTCTTCGCCCTCTCCACCAAGGGCAAGGGGCGGCCCTACTACGAGTACGACCCCACCGTGAGCGCACTGGTGCGCTTCGCAACCGGCGCCATCGGGAAGATCTCCGCCTGCATGGAGTGCGTGATGCCCTACGCCTTCAACATCGTGCTCATGGGCCACAAGGGGACCATCCGGGACAACCGCCTCTGGTCCCACAAGTTCGCCGGCCAGACCGGCTACGTGGAGATCCCCACCGTCCTGCCCGACAGCGGCGACGTCGCCCACCATCCCTTTCAGGAGGAGATTGACGACTTCGTGGAGGCCATCCTGAAGGGTCTCCCCATCCAGCCGGACCTGCCAGACGCGGTGAAGACCCACGAGGTGGTCCTGGCCATTGACCGCTCCGCGGAGACCGGACAGCCGGTCTCCCTGCCCCTGAAGGAGTGATCCCTGTGGAGGCGCAGAGCCCCTTTCTGGAGACGCTCACCTTCTCCGCCTTCGCCGCCGACATCCCCATCCTGGATGGGCACGTCCACGTCTGGCCGGGGATGCAGCCCCAGGCCCTCTGGGCCCTCCTGGAGCGGGCCGGCGCACGCCAGTGCAACGCGGTGGCCATCACCACCCCGCACGGAACCCTGAACGTGGAAACCTTGCGGTTTAAGAAAGCCTCGGGCGGGCGGGCCTACGCCTTCGGCGCGCTGGACTACACCCCGCACTACCGCGGCGAGGCGATGGACCCGGAGGACCTGGTGGCGCAGGCCGAGACCCTCCGGACGCAGGGGTTTGACGGCATCAAGATGGTGGAGGGCAAGACGGCCTACTACGTGGGCCTGCCAGCCCGCTTTGACAGCCCCTTCTTCGCCCCCTTCTTCGCCTGGATGGAGCGGGAAGGGTTCCCTCTCCTCCTCCACGTGGCCGATCCCCCGCGGATGTGGGACCCGGCCCGGGTGGGGCTGGACCCGTGGTCCTACGCCGGCCCGGGGTACCCGACCCGGGAGGAGCAGTATGCCGAGGTGGAGCGCATCCTTGCCCGGCACCCGCGGCTTCGCCTCATCGTGGCTCACTTCATGTTCCTGTGGGACGACCTGCCCGCGGCAGCGCGTTTCCTGGAGGCACACCCCTCGGTGGCCCTGGACCTGACGCCAGGGGTGGAGGGGTACTTCCTCCTCAGCCGCGACCCCGGGGCGGCGCGGGAGTTCTTCCTCCTTTATCAGGACCGCCTCATCTACGGCACCGACATGGGCGCCGGCCCCCTGCTGGACCGCGAGCACGCGCTGAACCCGGTGCGGGAAGGAGCCCTCAGTTGGCTCGTGCGGGCCACCCTGGAGACGGACTGGGAGGTCCCCGTGCCGCCGGACCTGGCGAGGCTCCTCCCCGTGGCGGCCGGCCAGTGCCTGAGGGGGCTGGCCCTCCCCAGGGAGGTGCTGGAGAAAGTCTACTCCCAGAACTTCCAGCGCTGGGTGAGCGTGTAGGGGCACGGCATGCCGTGCCCCTACTTCCCTCTCCGAGGGCTGAGTTTGACACGGAACGGGGGAAGGAGTATAATCCAAAGGTAAAATCCATTTCTCTATGTGAAAATCCCTGCAGGAGGGGCCCTCGGCCCACCCGGGGAGACAAATGAGGAGCGAAGGTTATGGCAACATCTTCCCTTCCTTCAGAGAGCGCGGGGACCTTCTACACCCGCGGCCTGCACATCCTGGGCATCCGCTACGGCCTGGCCTCCAACAACCCCAACCTCATCCTCAACCCCGAGTTCTACG
>DAOTYM010000244.1:0-4885 GCA_034434775.1 Anaerolineae bacterium
CGGCCTCCAGAAGCCCTCCGAGGGCCGCGTCCTCTACCGGGGCGAGCCGTTGTCGGGCGTCAACCCCCACGCCGCCATCGTGTTCCAAACCTTCGCCCTGTTCCCTTGGCTGACGGTGCTGGAGAACGTGGAGATCGCCCTCAAGGCACGTGGGGTGCCGCCGAACCTGCGCACGGCCCGCGCCCTGGACCTCCTGGACCGGGTGGGGCTGGACGGGTTTGAGTCCGCCTATCCCCGCGAACTTTCCGGGGGCATGCGTCAGAAGGTCGGCTTCGCCCGAGCCATGGCCGTGGAGCCGGAACTCCTGTGCCTGGACGAGCCCTTCTCCGCCCTGGACGTCCTCAGCGCGGAGGCCCTGCGTGGGGAACTCCTGGAACTGTGGACCGAAGGCCGCATCCCGACCCAGGCCATCCTCATGGTGACCCACAACATTGAAGAGGCCGTCTACATGGCCGACCGCATCGTGGTCATGGACAAGGAGCCAGGGCGGATCATCGCCGAACTGCGGGTGGGGCTTCCCCATCCTCGCCAGCGGAAGTCGTCCCAGTTCCTGGACATGGTGGACCGGGTGTACGCCACCCTGGCCGGGCAGACCCAGCCGGAACCCCTGGAACTGGGCGTGGCCCCTGGCGAGCCTGGCCAGACCCGCGCCCTGCCCCACATCGCCATCGGCGATCTGGCCGGCCTCCTGGAGCACCTGGCGGAGATGCCCGGCAACCGCGCCGACCTGTACCGGCTGGCGGAGGCGCTCAAGGTGGATTCCGACCACCTGTTGCGCCTGACGGAGGTCGCGGAACTTCTGGGGTTTGCCACCGTGGCCGAGGGCGACATCACCCTGACCCCCTTGGGGGAGACCTTCGCCGAAGCCAGCATCCTGGCCCGCAAGGAGATCTTCGCCACCCGTATCCGACGGCTGCCGGTCTTCCGCTGGCTGATCAACCTGCTGCGGGCTGCCTCCCAGCACCGGCTGGAGTGGGAAGTGGTGCGGGCCTCCCTGGAACTGGAGTTCCCTCCCGAAGAGGCCGAACGCCAGTTGGAGACCATCGTCCAGTGGGGGCGGTATGCGGAGATCCTCTCCTACGACGACTCCTCGGAGATGATCTACCTGGAACCGCACGCGGTCTCCGGGGTGAAGGCCCCGGCGTAGAGGGCGGGGGGCCCGCCAGGAGGGGGCGCGATGGCTTTCCGTTTGGAGGACCTGGCCTACATCCTCTCTTGCCTCCGGCAGGGGGCCGACTGCTCCATCGTCGGGGTGAGCAACATGGGGAAGTCGGCCCTCCTGCGCGCCGTGCCGGCATACGTGGCGGAGGCTTGGGCGGCTGACTCGCCGCCGCCCCTGGCCGTCTACGTGGACTGCAACGCCATGCTGGAGATGACGGACCAGGGGTTCTACGAGGTCATCCTGCGGGCGATGGTGGAACGGCTTGCGCAGGAGGGGGACTCCTCCCTCCTGCCGCGCCTGCGCGAGGCCTACGAACGGGTGGTGGGGCCGGAGGGGCATTTCCAGGTGGCCCTGGGCTTCAACGAAGCCCTGCGGGTCTTCTTCGCCTCTTCGGAGCGACCCCTGGCCCTCCTCCTGGACGAGTTTGACGAGCCCCTGGCGGGGATGCCCCGGCGGGTCTTCCTCAACCTGCGGGCCCTGAAGGACCGCTACCGGGAACGCCTCTCCTTCGTGACCGCCACCAACCGCCGCCTGCCCACCCAGCGCCACCAGCACGAGGTCCTGGAGTTCTGCGAACTCTTCGCCCTCCATACCTACGATCTGGGCCCCCTGTCCCGAGAGGACGCGTGGCAGTACGTCCAGGCCTTCGCCCAGCGCGAGGGGGTCACCTTTGACGAGCACGATTTCGCCTTCATCTGGCAGCAGGCAGGGGGGCATCCGGGCCTGATGGAGGTGGTGTGCCGCTCTCTCGGCCAGGTCACGGGGAAGCCCGTGCGGGATGTCACCCAGGACTGGCTCATCCACCGGGAGGTGCGGGACCTCTTGGCCCAGGAACCGGCCGTCCAGGCCGAGTGTGCCCGCATCTGGAACGACCTCCTGCCGGACGAACAGGAGGCCCTCCTGGCCCTGGTCTCGCCGGGCCAGGGCCCTCCTGCCGAGAGCCTGAGCCGCCTGTTCCGCCGCCGCGTGGTGGTGGAGGAAGAGGGGGAAGCCGTGCCCTTCTGCCACCTCTTCCGAGACTACCTGCGCCGCCAGTACCTGAGCCGCCGGGAGCCCCAGGCGGGCGTGCAGGTGGACGTGGACTCCGGCGAAGTGTGGGTGGACGGGCGCAAGGTGCCCCCTCTGACCAACCTGGAGTTCCGCCTTCTCCTCCTCCTCTACGGCCGTATGGGCAAGATCTGCGACAAGTACCAGGTGGTGGAGGCCGTCTGGGGCCAGGACTACCTGGACGAGGTGGACGACGCCCGCATTGAGAAACTGGTGAGCCGGCTGCGGCACAAACTGGAGGAAGACCCTGCCAACCCGAAGTACCTGGTCACGGTGCGCGGGCGCGGCTACCGCCTGATGCCGGCGTGAGATCAAGCCGTCAGCCGCCAGCGCTCAGCGAACGGCCGCCGACGGCTGACGGCCGACCGCTGGTGTCTGACCGCTTCGGATGTCAGCATGGTGTCGGGTGCGCGTCAAGCGGCCCGGCCTATGCTGAAGTACAATGGATTTGGATGGTGAACGGACCTCACCCTACAGCCGCTACCGTGCCGCTTGTAGCCGTTTCCCTCGGCGGTAAGGGGACAACTAGCACTGCGCCACAGCGGTTTTTGGTGAAGCGGCCAGGAACTCCTCCCCCAGCCCCCTCCCGGTGCACGGGGAGGAGGTCGGGGGTGGGGTTAGAGGCAAAAAGGGACAATCTCAAGAAGTCAAGGAGGCGTGAAGATGGCATCCCTTTTGGAAAAGGCGATGGTGCTCATCAAGGCCAACCTCCACTACCTGGTGGACCAGGCCCTGAAGCAGAACTCCCTGGCCGTCATTGACCAGTACATCCGCCAGGTGGAGGACAGCCTGGAGGACCTGGAGGACGCGGCCGCCACCGTGGGCGGGCAGGTGCGGACCCTGCGGCGCAAGACCGAGGAGTACGAGGCCCGCGCCGCCGAACTGGACCGCAACATTGACATCTTCCTCCAGGAGGGCAAGGAGGAACTGGCAGCGGCCACCCAGAGCAAACTGAACTCCGTCCGGCGCTCCCTGGCCGCCTACCGGGAGCAGTACGAGCGCCAGCAGAACGAGTACCAGAAACTGCTGGACGCCAAACTGAAGTTGGAGGCGAAACTCTCCACCATCAAGCAGGAGCGGGAGGAACTCCAGGTGCTGCTGGACCTGGCGCGGTCCAAGGAGATCACGGTGCGGACCATCCGCTCCCTGGACGACCTGGTGGGCGCGGGCGACTCCGACGTAGCCCGCATCGCCGAATCCATCCGGACCCGGCTGGACAAGGCCTCGGCCCAGGCCGAGATGCTGGCCACCCGCCTGGACGAGCAGATGGACGAGGTCCTGGAGCGCCGCCAGATTGAGGCGCAGCTCGCCGAGCGCAAGAAGCGCCTGGGGCTGGAGTAGGGCAACCCCTCCCTATCCCCCAACCCTCTTCCCGCGGGCGGAGAGGGGAGGGGTCCCAGGGTAGAGGTGGGGTCAAGCCCGGCTTCGGGAAAGGAGCGCCATGAACAGGACGCGGATCGTTTTCGTGGTCATCGTGGTCGCGGCGCTGGCCATCGTGGGGGTCTCCCTGTGGCTCAGGCAGGGGACGAGCCCCCCCGTCCTCCCGGCCCGGGAGACGGTGGAGGTGCGGGTCCTCACCTCCCTGCCCGTGGAGCCGTGGGTGCGGGAGGCCGCCGCCCAGTTCAACCAGGAGGACCACCGCTTGGAGGGGAAGGCCATCCAGGTGCGGGTGATCCCCATGGACGGCCTCACGGCCATGGGCAAGTGGGACCGCGATGAGTTCGGCACCCTGGGGGACCGCTCGCCCGAGTCCCTCTCGGCGGAAGAGCGGGCGCGCCTTGCGGAGTTCCCCACCGTCTGGCTGCCGGAGAGCCGCTACCTGCCGGAACTGGTGAACGCCACCTACAAGGAGCGGCTGGGGCGGGACGTCTTCCTGGGGGATGGCGAGTACCGTGCCCGGCCCGTGGCCGTCTCCCTCTTCTCCTGGGGCATCTACTCCTCCCGGGCCCAGGTCCTGCGGGCGCGCTTTGGCGAGATCACCTGGCAGGCCATCCACGACGCGGCCACGGCCAAGGGCGGCTGGCCCGAACTGGGCGGCAAGCCGGAGTGGGGCTACTTCAAACTGGTGGTGCCCAACCCCCGCAAGAACGTGGCCGGCCTGATGGCCATGGTGGCCGCGGCAGGCGAGTACTACGGCAAGACCCGCATAGACGTGGCCGACGTGACCAACCCGGACTTCCAGCGGTGGCTGGGGGAACTGATGGGCGCGGTGACCGACTTCTCCAGCCTGGGCTCGTACACGGTGGAGAACCTGGCCCTCTTCGGCTATTCCATGGGCGACGGCGGCCAACTCCTGGAGAGCGAACTCCTGGTGAACATGGCCGGCATCCTCACCCGCTGGGAGGACCCCCTGGAGATCGTCTACCCCAAGTACGTGACCTGGTTTGACTTCCCCTACACCATCTGGATCGGGCCGGAGACGACGGCGCTGGAGAAGAACGCCGCTCTGGAGTTTGAGAAGTACCTCCTTTCGCCCGAGGTCCAGAAGCGGGCCGTGGCCCAGGGGCTGCGCCCAGCCAACACCGAGGTCTCCATCTCCGAGCCGGACAGCCTCTTCGTCCGCTGGAAGGACCAGGGCGCGGTGACGGTGGTCCCCCGCACGACGCGCATGTACCCGCCGGACCGGGACGTGCTCCTGGCCCTCCTGCGCTGGTTTGACCTGAACGTGGCGCAGCG
>DAOTYM010000245.1:0-6155 GCA_034434775.1 Anaerolineae bacterium
GCCGAGGCCTTCCGCCACTGGGACGAGGCAACTCCTCCGGAGATCCCCGTGGCCTGCGCCCAGTGCCACAGCACCCCCGGCTACCTGGACTTCCTGGGGGCAGACGGCTCGGCGGCTGGCTCTGTGGAGAAGGCCGTGCCCGTGGGGACCACCGTGGAGTGCATCGCCTGCCACAATGAGAAGACGGTAGCGCTCTCTAGCGTGGTCTTCCCCTCCGGCGCGGAGGTCAAGGACCTGGGGCCCGAAGCCCGCTGCATGGTCTGCCACCAGGGGCGCGCCGCAGGGGCGAGCGTCACGGCTTCCATTGAAAAGGCGGGCCTGAAGGACATGGACACCCCAAGCCCCGACCTGGGCTTCACCAACATCCACTACTTCGCTGCTGCGGCGACCCTGTACGGCACCCAGGTCAAAGGCGGGTACGAGTACGAGGGCAAAGCCTACGACGCCAAGTTTGACCACGTGCCCGGCTTTGATACCTGCGTGGGCTGCCACAACCCCCACACCTTGGAACTGCGCTTGGAAGCCTGCGCCCAGTGCCACACCGAAGTCAAGTCCCGCGAGGACCTGGCCAAGATCCGCATGTATGGCTCCCGCGTGGACTACGACGGCGATGGCGATGTGAAAGAGGGGACCGCCTCTGAGGTGCAGGGCCTGCGGGAGATGCTCTACCAGGCCATCCAGGCCTACGCCAAGGATGTGGCGGGCAAGCCCATCGTCTACGACGCCCAGGCCTATCCTTACTTCTTCGTGGACACCAACGGCAACGGCCAGGTGGACGAGGGCGAGGCCAAACCCGACAACAAGTACAACGCTTGGACGGGCCGGCTGGCCAAGGCGGCCTACAACTACCAGGTCTCGGTGAAGGACCCCGGCGCCTTCGCCCACGGCGGGAAGTACATCATCCAACTGCTCTACGACTCCATTGAGGACCTGAACCAAGCCCTGGCGCAGCCGGTGGACCTCTCCAAGGCCCACCGCATAGACGCGGGGCACTTCGCCGGGTCGGAGGAGGCCTTCCGCCACTGGGATGAGCAGGGGGTGGTGCCCGGGGCGTGCAGCAAGTGCCACACGGCAGCCGGGCTCCCCTTCTTCCTCAAGGAAGGTGTCACTGCCTCTCAGAAGCCGTCGGCCGGCCTGGACTGCACCGCCTGCCACAACGACCTCAAGGCCTTCACCCGCTACGCGGTGGAGTCGGCCACCTTCCCCAGCGGCGCGCAGTTGGATACCGGCAACCCCGACAGCAACCTCTGCATCCAGTGCCACCAGGGGCGCGAGTCCACCGTGAGCGTCAACGCCCTCACCGCTGGCCTGGACGAGGACGCCAAATCCGAAAAACTGCGCTTCCTGAACGTCCACTACTTCGCTGCCGGGGCGACCCTCTTCGGGACGGACGCCAAGGGCGCCTACGAGTATGAAGGGAAGACCTACGTCGGCCGCTTTGGCCACGTGGAGCCCTTCAGCACCTGCACCCAGTGCCACAGCGTCCACCGCCTGAAGGTTGAGGTGGAGGCCTGCGGCACGTGCCACCAGGGCGTGAAGGAAGAGGCGGACCTGGCCAAGATCCGCATGAGCAAGACGGACTACGACGGCGACGGCGACACGACAGAAGGCCTGGCGGGCGAGGTGGAGACGTTCCGCGAAGCCCTTTACGCGGCCCTGCAGGCCTACGCCAAGAACGTTGCCGGCACCGCCATCGCGTACAATGCCCAAGCCTATCCGTACTTCTTCACGGATACCAACGGCAACGGCCAGGCCGACCCGGAGGAATCCAACCCGCAGAACGCCTACAAGGCCTGGACGCCGCGCCTCCTGAAGGCCGCGTACAACTACCAGTTCGCCACCAAGGACCCCGGGGCCTTCGCCCACAACGGCAAGTACATCATCCAGGTCCTCTACGACTCCCTGGAGAGCCTGGGCAAGAAGGTCTCGGTGGACATGGCCGGCATGACGCGGCCGTAGGGCATCCGCAAGACCGCGTCCCAAGCCGTGAGCTGTACTCACGGCTACCCGAGGGGCTGGGCGGTGCAGACCGCCCAGCCCTTCTTTTTCTCCCCGAGGAACCTCGCGGGAGCGGGTCCAAGGGTTCCCAAAAGTCGGTGCGATTTGACAAAGGGTTGGGGAAGTTTTATAATGTAGGTGGAATGGTGCGGGGTGGAGCAGTGGCAGCTCGTCGGGCTCATAACCCGAAGGTCACAGGTTCGAATCCTGTCCCCGCTACCTGGGCAGGCAGCCAGAGGCCTGGCTGTCTGCCCCTTCTCTGGCGGCGTAGCTCAGTCGGCAGAGCAAGCGGCTCATAATCGCTGGGTCACTGGTTCAAGTCCAGTCGCCGCCACCTGGTAGCGCAGACCCCTCGGCGCAGCGAGAAAGCCATCCCCTGTCGCAGCGGCAGAAATGCCGCTTTTTTGCACCCCGGAAAAACGATCAGGGCGAGGCATGCCTCGCCCTACGGACCTCACCCCAACCTCCTGGCCCCCTCCCATCTCCGCAGGCGGAGAGGGGAAGGGGGATTGGGGGATGGGGTGAGGTTTGTAGGGGCAATTCATGAATTGCCCCTGCAGAATTGCCCCTACAGGCCCCCAATACGGGAAAGGGTCCGGTCTCCCTGCCCTCTTGGCAAAGCCCATCCGCTCAGATGAAGAGGGTGATCTTGGACTCCCTCGCCTCGGCGATGTACTGGCCCACGCCGCCACAGGAATCCACCCACTCCTCCACCAGGTCCTGGAGCGACACGCCCATGATGTCCATGGTCATGTCGCAGGCGATGATGCGGCCCCCCAACTCCTTGAAGTCCCGCATCAACTTCTCCAGGGAGGCGACGTTGGACCGCTTCATCCGGCGCTGGATCATCCACTTGCCCAGGCCCAGGAAGTGCATCTTGGAGAGGGGCCCCTTCTCCAGAGCGCCCTTCTTGAGCCGCTCCAGCCCCCAGAAGGTGAAGAAGAGCGTCACCTCCATCCCCATCGCCAGCGCGCCGTTCCCCAGGATGAGCGCGCTGTAGACCTTGTCCATATCGCCGCTGTGGACGATGATGGTCATCTTGTCGGGCTTCTGACTCGCCTTCTCGTCCATGGCCTCCCTCCCGGAAAGAGAAAACCGCAGAGGACACGAAGGACGCAGAGGGGGTCGGGTTTCTCAAGCGCCTCTCTGCATCCTCCGCACCTTCATCTGCTCATCTGACCTCACTTCTTACCGCCGGATGCGGATGACCCAGACGCCACCTTCTTCCTCTTCCACGCTGAGGAGTTCCAGGCCCAGGGCCTCCACCGCCATGGGGATCTCCTTCTTGGAGGCCTCATGGGTGCCGCGGACCACCACCACGTCGCCTGGGGCAGCCTTCCGCAGGGCCTTCCGCGTCTCCACCAGGGGGACGGGGCACGTCTCCCCCACGCAGTCCACATGGATCTCAGCCATTGCACGCGCTCCTTACCCCACGAAGCGGACGATCACCTGCCGGACGTCCCACAGGGGCTCTACCTTCTCCACGATCTCCTCGCGGATGTTGTTGGCGAACTGGTGGTCTTCCGGCAGGTCCACTTCCACCGTCACCACGCCGTCCTCAATGCGGATGTCCCGCACCAGTTTCGTACGGACCAGGTCCAGGCCCACCATGGGGTTCATCACCCGCTTGAGGCGCTTGCGCACCACTTCCTCGGTGGTGGGGACCCGTTCCTTGATGAGGCCGTGGCGCTCCTTGTAGTTCTCAATGGCTGCCCGCAGCCCGTCCACCGCCAGGACGGAGCAGTGGGTCTTGAGAGGGGGCAGCCCGCCCAACGCCTCGGATGCCTCCTTCCAGGTGATCTTCTCCGCCTCTTCTATGGTCTTCCCCTTGGCCAGTTCGGTGATGATGGAGCCGGTGGCGATGTTGGACGCGCACCCGTACGACTCAAACTTGATGTCCTCAATGCGGTGCGTCTTCTCGTCAATCTTCAGGTAGACGGCCACCATATCGCCGCAGGCCGGGCTCCCCTCCACCGCTTTGGCATCGGCATCCTCAATGCGCCCCACGTTGCGTGGGTTGCGGAAATGTTCCATCACTTTCTCGCTGTACGGCAACGGCATTTCCCTAACCTCCTCTGTTCCCCCCTATTCCTTGCCCAGGGGGCTGATCTTCCTCAAGTTCTCCACCACATCGGCCACCTCGCGGACGACCACGTCCACCTCATCTTCCGTGTTGAAGCGCCCGAAGGTGAAGCGGACGGAGCCGTGGGCCTGCTCGTGGTTGCCGCCGATGCCCAGGATGACGTGGCTCGCCTCCAGGGAGCGGCTGAAGCAGGCCGACCCCGTGCTCACGGCGATCCCCCGCATGTCCAGGTGCAACAAGATGGACTCCCCCTCCACGAAGCGGAAGGAGATGTTGGCGTTCTGGGGCAGGCGCAGCGTCGGGTGGCCGTTGAGGCGGCTGTGAGGCACCTGCAGCAGGCCCTCCACCAGCCGGTCCCGCATGGCCCGGAGGCGCTGGTTCTCCTCCGGCGTGACCAGGCGCACCGCCTCGGCGAACCCCACCGCCCCGGGGATGTTCTCCAGGCCAGCCCGCAGGTTGAACTCCTGGAAGCCGCCGTCCATCTGGCGCACCAGGGGCGTCCCCTTGCGGATGTAGAGCGCACCGATCCCCCTGGGCCCGTGCAGGGTGTGCGCGGAGAGGGTCACCAGGTCCACGGGCACCTCCCGCACGTCCAGGGGGACGCGCAGGAAACTGTGGGTGGCATCCGTGTGGAAGAGGACCCCCCGCTCCTTCGCCACCCGCGCCAGGGCTGGCAGGTCCTGCAGCGTGCCGATCTCCTGGTTGGCCGCCTGGATGGAGACGAGGATGGTCTCCGGCCGAAGGGCTTCAGCCAAGCGGTCCGGGTCCAGCCGGCCGTCGGGGCCCACCGGCAGGTAGGTGACCTGGAAGCCCTGTTTCTCCAGAGCCCGGGCGCTGTAGAGGACGGGGAAGTCCTCAATGCGCGTGGTGACGATGTGCCGCCCCTTCTTCTCCCCCAGGGCAGCGGCCACACCCTTGAGGGCCAGGTTGCTGGACTCCGTGTCGCCAGAGGTGAAGATGACCTCCTCGGCAGCCGCGCCCAGGGCATCGGCGATGGTCTTCCGGGCAGCCTCCAGCGCATCGCGCGCCTCAATGCCCAGGGAATACCCGAACTCCGAGGTGGCCACAGCGTAGATCTCAAAGAGGTACGGTTTCATCGCCTCCAGGACCCGCTCGTCCAGCCGGGTGGCAGCGGCGTTGTCTAGGTAGATGAGTCGGTCTCGCATGTCGCAGTTCCTCCTCGTGGGCAGGGCTTCCCTATCCCTCCACATCGAGGGCTTCCCCTTTCCCCACAACCTAAGTATACCATAGACTGGTGAACAAGTCAAGATATGTGTATAGGAATTGTATAAGAGTTTTGTGTGCAGATGCTACAGGTCAGGGTGGACAGTCACAAGAGGCGCAAGGCCGCTAGCCGTCCCCTGCGGGACGGTGGCGTCGGCGCAGGCCGACGCCCGGCTCTGAGCCCCGATTTGAATCGGTGGCTTCGGCGGCCTGGAGGAGAGCCGCCAACGGACGGCTTACATAAAACGATCGGGCCTGGCCCAGGCGCAAGCCGTTCGTTTATTCGTTCCTCCATTCGCTGACGGCGCCGGCAAAGCGAACAGAGGAACCGCGCTGGATTGAGGCTCTCGGAGGAACCGAACCGGCCGCGGGGGTTGGGGGGCAGGGCCTTGCCGCTTTCCAGTACTGGACCACAATGAACATCCCGCTTTCGGCCAATCAGGTCCCGGTTGCAGCGTGACGCCTCTTGGTCTCTCCCAGGGGCGTACCGCCCCACCGGCGCTACTTTCGTGCCGAGCCTTGTAGGGGCGCACGGCCGTGCGCCCCTACTACGCGCAACCGCGGCCTGCATGGCCGGAATTTTTATCGTGGTCCAGCGCTAGCGACCGGGCACGGCAGCGCCTTCCGCACCCAGGGCCTGGCGGAAGAACTGCCTCAGGCGCTCCCGGTAGGCCTCCGGGCGGGCCCGGTCCACCTCCCGGTGGCCCGCCTCCCCCACCAGCCACAGGGTCTTGGGGAAGCCAGCCCGCGCGTAGAGGGCCAGGGCCTCTTCCAGAGGGACGAACGCGTCGCGCCCCCCGTGGATGAGGAGAAGCGGCCGCGGCGCCAGGGCCGGCGCGCAGTCCAGAGG
>DAOTYM010000246.1:0-2795 GCA_034434775.1 Anaerolineae bacterium
CTGTGCCTCGGCTGGCCCGTGGGCCGGCGCTGGGTGCAGCCCTGCTTTCCCGGCGGGGTTGGCGCGCCGCCCTGGCGGCCGTGGCCTTGGCGCTCCTCGTGGGGTTCGGCTTCTCCGCGTTCTACCCCGGGGGGCTGACCGCCTTCGCCCAGGAGGGGGTAGCACGCCTCATCCGCATTGTGCGGATCCCCCTGCCCACGCAGGTTGCGGACACTGGGCAAGTGCGCATTCCTCTGCCTGCGGAGGGGCAAGACCTCCCCCGTGTGGAGGATCTGGCCACGCTGGGCGAGGCGGAGCGCGAGGTGGCGTTCCCTATCTCCGTGCCCGGCTACGTGCCCGACGGCCTGACGCTGGCAGGGGTTAAAGTCCAGGGGCCCAACTCGGTGCGGCTCGTGTACGTGGGCGACCGCCCCATCCTCCGCCTGGACCTGGTGCAGACCCGCGGTGCCCGAGAACCCCTCTTGGAACTGGGGGTGGCGGAACCGGCCCCTGGGCTTCCCATCGCCACGAGGATGGTCGGGGGGACCGAGGTCCTGGCAGTGCTGAACCCCGGCCTGGCCGAGTCCGAGGGCGTGCCTGAGGAAGACCTGCCGGTCACCCTCGTGGTGTGGGAGCGCGACGGGTCCGTTTTCCACATGCTGGTCTCAGCGTGGCGGCCGGGCCTTCCCCTGCGCGAGGCCCTCAAGATTGTGGAGTCGGTCCGCTAGCCGCGCCCGCGGGATGGGCTATCCAAGGGCGATGTCCCTCTCCGAGGGGCATCGCCCTTGAGTTTCTTCATGGCGAGAAGACGCAGCATTCCCTCGTGCGCACAACGCGGAGGCCGCGGTGCTCCGCTTCTTCCAAAGCGGGCCGGCTGGGGCTGACGAGGCCGTTCAGCCCAGCCTGCACCGCCAGGACGTCCACCGCGTCCCGGTAGGTGCCGTGGGGCCGCATGCACCCGAGACCGATCCAGGCGTGGGGGAGCAGTTCCCGCGCCCGGACGAAGAGGCGCGCCGCCTCCTCTGGGGCAGGGGGCTGGCAGGCGGCGTAGCGAGTCCCCGGGGTGGGGATGAGGATGAGGAGGACCAACTCCTCTGCACCCATCGCAGCCAGGGCCTCTAGGGCCGGCTCCTCGTGGCCCAACTTCCCGCCCCGCAGGCCTATCGTCACATGGGGCACGACGCGGAAGCGCCGCCTGAGCATCTCGTAGGTGCGGCGGTAATCCTCCACTGTGGCTTCCAGGCCGTAGACCTCCCGGATAGTGGCGTCGTCTCCCACGAAGTCAAAGGAGACCACGTCCACCAGAGGAGCGATGGCTTCGGCCTCTGCCTCTCCGATGAGGCCCACGTGCCAGTTCAGGCGGCGGCCCGGCCGCACCTGGCGCAGGGTCTCCAGGTGCCGCCCCACCACCGGCACGCGCCCGCGGGGGTCGCAGCCCCCGGAGATGAGGCAACTCGTGGCCCCCTGGACCCGCGCCAGGGCCTCCCCCACGGGGACCATGTGCTCCAGGTAGTGCCGGCCGCAGTGGGCGCAGTCCAGCGCGCACCAGGTCCCGGTCAGGCTGATGACGGCGGTGTCCAGGGGGTAACTGGCGTAGAGGACCGGCGGGAAGTTCGTCTGGCGGATGCGCCAGGCCCTGGCCAGGGCTTCGTCCAGGGAGGCTCGGTCCCTTGGGTGAAGTGGGGTAGGGGGCATGGGCGGCCTTCCCTACGCGGGCCCGGCCAGGTGCCGCGCGATCTGGGCGGCCACCCGCGCGTTCTGGAGGAGCAGGGCCTCGTTGGCCCGCAGGCTCGCGCCCTCGGTCAGTTTGGCCACGCGCGCCAGGAGGAAGGGGGTGAGGGCCTTGCCCCAGATGCCGGAAGCCTCGGCATCGGCTACGGCCTGGGCGAGGGCGGCTTCCATCTGGTCCTGGGGGATGGCCACCTCCTCCGGCACGGGCACGCCCACCAGGACCGCCTTTTCCAAGCCCATGCGCCACTGCCGGCGGGCCAGGTCCGCCACCTCCTCCGGCGCGTCGGCCCGCATTGTGACCGGCAGGCCGCTTGTCCGGCAGTAGAAGGCGGGGAATTCGTCGGTGCCGTAGCCCACCACGGGCACCCCGTAGGTCTCCAGCCACTCCCAGGTGCGGGGGAGGTCCAGGATGGACTTGGCCCCGGAGCAGACGACCACGATGGGCGTGGAGGCCAGGACCGGCAGGTCGGCGGAGACATCCCAAGGCGCGCCCCGGTGCACGCCCCCGATGCCGCCCGTGGCGAAGGCGCGGATGCCGGCTCGCGCCGCCAGCCACGCCGTAGCCGCCACCGTCGTCCCGCCGTCCCTCCCCCGGAGGGCCAGCGCTGCGAGGTCCCGCAGGCTGGCTTTGGCCGCGCCGTCGGACTCGGCCAGACGCCGCAGGTCGGCCTCGGCGAGGCCCACGTGCGGTTGCCCTCCCAGCACGGCCACCGTGGCCGGCACCGCGCCCTCCTCTTCCACCACCGCTTCCATGCGCCGCGCCACCTGGTAGTTCTGAGGGCGGGGCAGGCCGTGGGTGACGAGGGCCGTCTCCAGAGCCACGACGGGCCGCCCTGCCTTCAGGGCCGCCGCGACTTCAGGGTGCACCACAAGTCCAGGGAAATCAGATGACCAGTTGGTCATAGAGGCGCTCCAGGCTCAGTTCTGGGGAGACGGTCTCCCGCGAGCGGAGGGTGAGCGCGGCCGCCGACACGCCCAACCGCACCGCCTCGTCCAGCGAGAAGTCGTTCAGGAGGCCGAACACCACCCCCGCGGTCAGGGCGTCGCCCGCGCCGGTCAGGTCCACGATGTCCGTCTGGAGCGCG
>DAOTYM010000247.1:0-2403 GCA_034434775.1 Anaerolineae bacterium
CCCTGGTTGTTGGCCTGGGTGAAGCCGCGGTTCGTTTCGTTGGCCACGAGCCGGACCCAGGGGTACGCTTCCCGGACCATCTCCGCGCTCCCGTCGGAGGAGGCGTTGTCCACCACGATGACCTCAAATAGATAAGACGAGGCAGCCAGGGGGAGGATATGCCCTTCCTCGCCCGCGGCCTCTGCCCGGAGGCTATCCAGGCAGCGGGCCAGGAGGTCCCGCACGTTCCAGTTCACGATGATGACGGAGAGGTCCACGCCGGGTGCGTTGTCCACCGGGGCTTGGTGGGACATGGGACGGCACTCCTCCCGCCAGATGGATGCCAGCGTGCCCGGGCCGCCTTCTGGCCCTCGTCCTACCACCGTCTGGCGACCACGTAGTCGGCGAGGGTGCACAGGGCCTGGCGGTAGGGGCCGTCGGGGAAGGCGTCCAGGGCGCGGGCGGCCTTCTGGGCGAACTCCTCGGCCTCGGCCTGGGCTGCGGGGATGGCCTCGGAGGTGCGCACCAGGTCAATCAGGCGGTCCACCCCTTCCCGTTCGTACAGGGCTGGCACGTCCACCTCGGGGTGCTGCTGCATGAAGTAGAAGACCGGGAGGGTGATGGTCCCCTGGCGCAGGTCGCTGCCCACCGGCTTGCCCATGACACCCTCGTCGCCCACGAAGTCCAGGATGTCGTCCACGATCTGGAAGGCCATGCCCAGGTTGTAGCCGAAGTCCTGGAGGGCTTTCATCTCCCGCGGGGGTGCCGAAGCCAGCAGGCCCACCGATTCTGCGGCGGACATGAAGAGGGAAGCCGTCTTGCTGAAGATGCGCCGGTAGTAGGCCTCGCGCGGTTGGTGCCAGTCCAGGGTGCTGAAGAGTTGCCGCAGTTCGCCGTCGCAGATGGTCTTGAGGGTGCGGGCGAAGGCGTCCATCACGGCCACGCTGCCGGTCTCCGCGGCGAAGCCCGCGGCCCGGGCGAAGAGGTAGTCTCCGGCCAGGATGGTGGCCTCGCTGCTCCAGATGGCGTTGAGGGTGGGGTGGCCGCGGCGGATGAGGGCGCCATCTATCACGTCGTCGTGGACCAGGGTGGCGGTGTGGAGGGTCTCCACGGCGGCGGCCAGGGCGACCACCCTCGTCAGGTCCACCTGAAAGAACTTGCTGCACAGGATGACCACGGCCGGCCTGAGGCGCTTGCCTCCGCTCCCCATCAGCGTGGAGAAGGCTTCCACCAGGGGGGAGAATTCCACCTCTTCCAGGCTGCGGATCTTCGCCTCCACAAGGTTCAGTTCGTCCCGGATGAGTTCAAGGAAGGGCAAGATCTTCAACGCGTTCCTCTCCGCATCTCAGCACTCAAGAAAGGTCTCCCTCTTGGGGAGGGAGCCCGAACAAGCGGCGCGCGTTCTCGCCTGTCGCCGAGGCCACCGCGTCCAAGGACGCGCGCCGCGCCTGGGCCACGGCCGAGGCCACCTCCGCGACCCAGGCCGGTTCGTTGCGCCGCCCGCGGTGGGGCTGCGGCGGCAAGTAGGGACAATCGGTCTCCACCACCAGGTGGGCGAGGGGCACCTGGGCGGCGACTTCCCGCAGGCGGTGCGCGTTGGGGTAGGTAACTGGGCCCGCGAGGCCCACATGGTATCCCCAGGACACCACCTTCTGCGCCATCTCCAAGTCCCCGGAGTAGGCGTGGAGGACGCCCCCTCGGAAGCCCGGCTCCCGCGCGTGGGCTTCCAACGCCGAAAGCACCTCCCTGTGCGCCTCGCGGTCGTGGACGATGACCGGCTTCTGGACCTCCCGCGCCAGGGCCAGGAGGTCGCGGAAGGCGCGCACCTGGACCTCCCGCGGGGAGAGGTTGCGGTAGAAGTCCAGCCCGATCTCCCCGATGGCGACCACCTTGGGGTCGGCGGCGAGCCCGGCCAGGTGCTCCAGGACCTCCGGCGTCAGGGTGCGGGCGTCGTGGGGATGCACGCCCACGGCCGCGTACAGGCCGGGGTAGCGGTGGGCCAGGGCGATGACTTCCCTGCTGGACCGCAGGTTCAGGCCCGGCAGCACGATGGCCTGGACGCCAGCCAGGCGCGCCCTCTCCAGCACCTCGTCCAGGTCCTTGGCGAAGGCTCGGTCGTCCAGGTGGGCGTGGGTATCCACCAGCGCGGCGCGTGACAACAGCCCTCTCCCTCTCCTCCCTGCTGTGCAGGCGGGCCTACAGGGGGTCCTTGCCCTCCTGCAGCAGTTTCATGTCCGCATCCACCATGAGGTGGATGAGTTCCTCAAAGGTAACGGTGGGGGCCCAGCCCAGTTTGGCGCGGGCCTTGCTGGCATCCCCCACCAAGAGGTCCACCTCGGCGGGGCGGAAGAAGCGCGGGTCCACCTTCACGTAGTCCCGGTAGTCCAGGCCCAGGTAACTGAAGGCCACTTCGCACAGTTCCCG
>DAOTYM010000248.1:0-3813 GCA_034434775.1 Anaerolineae bacterium
GGGGAACGTCTACGTGGCCGACACGGGCAACCGCCGCGTGCAGAAGTTCACGCCGGACGGCGCGCTCCTCCAGGTCTTCGGAGAGGATGCGGACCTCAAGGAGCCCTTTGACCTGGCCGTTGCCCCGGATGGGCACCTCTACGTCCTGGACCCCCAGAGCGACAACGTAGCCCTCTTCGGGCCGGACGGGGAGTACCTGGGCCGCCTGGCGGTGGGGATCGGCCTCTTCCGCCCCCGGGGGCTGGCGGTGGATGCGGCCGGGAACCTCTACATCGCCGACACTGGGGGGTCGCGGGTGCTGAAACTGGCGCCCACCGGCCAGGTCCTGGCCGAGGTCTGCCCGGCGGGGGATGGCGCGGGGCGGGTGCGCCAGCCCACAGACGTGGCCGTGGCCTCAGATGGCTCCCTCTACGTGGTGGACCCCTCGCTGCGCCTCCTGCAGCGGTTGGATGCCCAGGGCCGGTACCTCGGGGGGTGGACCATCCCGGCAGCCAACACCTTTGACGGGCCGCACCTGGCCTTCCACCCGTCGGGGCTGCTCCTGATGACGGAACCGGAGGGGCACCAGGTGCAGGCCTACGACGCAGGAGGGCGCCTTGTAGCGGCCTGGGGCGGCGCGGGCTCCGGGCCGGGCCAGTTCGCCAAGCCCATCGGCATTGCCGTGGGGCCGGGCGGCGAGGTCCTGGTCACGGACCCCCTGAACCATCGGGTGCAGCGGTTCCTCCCCAGGTAGGGAGTGTCCCATGCAACATCGCCTCTTTGCGGCAATCCTGCGGGGCCTTTTGTTCCTCCTGGCCCTGGGGGCCGTGGGGGTGGAGGTCTGGTGGCTCCGCCGCTCGGCCCAGGGATTTGACCCGGCCATGGGCTGGCTGGGGATCGCGCTTCTCCTGCTCACGGTAGGGGTGTGGGAGCCCTGGCCCTCCCCCGCCGGCCTCCGGGGGTGGCCAGCGCGGGCCTGGCGGTCCCTGCGGGCCCACTGGCCCGAGGCGGTCCTCGTAGCCTTCCTCTTCGCGGTGGCAGCCTTCATGCGCATCTACCGCTTCGGGGACCTGCCGCCTGCCAACGGCCTGGGCTTTGAGGAGTACCAGACCGGCGGGGTGGCGTACCGGGCCGTGCGCGAGGGGTTCCGCCCTTACGAGTTCCCCCTGACGGGCCTCCTGCCCGCGGCGACCTTCGCCCTCCTCGGCGAGAACACCTTCGCCCTGCGCCTGCCCTTCCTCCTCTTGGGGGTGGCGACCTTCGTGCCCTTCTACCTCCTGGCGCGGGACCTCTTCCGGCGGGAGGTGGCCCTCTTCGTGGCCGCCCTCTTCGCCGTCTCCCGGTGGCACAGCCTCGGCAGCCGCTTCGCCGACGAACTCTTCACCGGCATCTTCTTTGAAACGCTGCTCCTGTGCCTTTTGGTCCGGGGGACCAAGACGGGGAAAGCCCCGTACTTCGTGGGGGTGGGTGCGCTGGCCGGCTGCCTGGCCTACGAGTACACCGCCTACCGCCTTGCCCCCTTCCTGGTGGTGGCGTACCTGATCTGGCGGCTGCTGGCCGGAGGCGTGCGCTGGGCCTGGCGCCGGGGACGGGGCGCGGGGAAAGGGGAGACCCTCCCGCTGGGTGCCGCTGCCCTCTCCGCCCTCGCCTTCCTGGTGGCCCTGGGTGGGGTGCTCGCCCCCCTGATCCTGCTGACGCTGCGGGGCGAGACCCTCTTCGTGGAGGCGTTCCTGCGCCATGGCTTGGGCGGCGGGGGGCCAGTGGAGGCAGGGAGGCTGGCCGCGCTCCTCCCTGAGGCGAAGGAGCGCCTGGCTCGGACCCTGCAGGGCCTCTTGACGGGCGACGTGGGCGCGGCCGCCCTCAGCGTGCCCGGCAAGCCCCTCTTGGACCCAGTGAGCGCGGTCCTCGTGCTGGTGGGGGTGCTCTACACCTTGATCACCTTCTGGCGGCCCTTCCGGGGCCTCGTGGCCGGGTGGATCGCGCTTTCCCTCTTCACTGGCGCGGTGTTGCCCCAGAACCTGTACATGGGGCGCTTCAGCGCCCTCATCCCCCTCTTCTACCTAGCGGTGGGGTTCCCGCTGGATGACGTGGCGCGCTTCCTGCAGCGTGCGTGGCCGCGGGCACGGCCGGCCTGGGCGGCGGGGGTCCTCGTATCCCTCGCCCTGGCAGAGGCCGCGCTCAGTTTCCATTCCCTCTTCGTGGTCCACCTGGGCAGCCCCATCGTGCAGCAACACTACGATAACTACCTCCTGGCCCTGTGCACCCACCTGCGGGGCTTGGGCGACCGGCCTTACGTCTACGTCTGGGCCGAACAGCAGCCCCTGGACTTCCTCTTCCGGACCAACGACTACAGTTGGGCCTGCCAGGACCCCGAGGGCGCGCCCCTGTTCAGCCCCCTGAGCGGGTTGCCGGTACGGGACGTCCCTCCCGGCCGCACGGTGGCGGTGGCGGTGTCGCAGCGGTTCTTCACCGCGGAGGAGTTCGCGGCCCTGGCGGCCGCCTATTACCCTGAAGCGGCGGAGACGATGGCGCGGGTGGAGCGTCCCGGGGGCAACTACCGGGTGGTGGCCTTCACCCTGGCGCCGGAGGTGCTTGCGGCCCGCCAAGGCCTGGCAGGCCGCTACACGGTCGCCGGCAGAACCTTTGTCCGCGTGGACGCCTTTGCCGATGGCCGCTGGTCCCGCGCCGACGTGCCGGACCTCCCGGCAGGCGAGCCATTCCAGGTGCGCTGGGCCGGCCTCCTCTACGTCCCCGAGGCCGGGACCTACCGCATCCACGCCGAGACGGCCACGCCGGTCGCCGTCCAGGTGGATGGGGAGATGGCCTTCGCAGCGCAGGGCGCCCCTTCCCATCCCCAGGCCCTGCCAGCGGCGGGGGAAAGCAAGGGGACTGGCGAGGCCCAGACCCTCCAGGCGTTCTCCAAGGCCCTCCCCCTGGACCGCGGGTGGCACCTGCTGGAGGTGGACCTGGACGGGCAGGGGGCCGATGCAGCGGTGCGCTTCCTCCTGGGCCGGGATAGCGCTCCCCTGGAGCCGGTGCGTCGGGAGAACCTCTTCGCCCTGCCCGCGGTGCAGGGCCTCGTGCGGCGGCTGCGCCTGGAAGGAGGGGGGCAGCCCCTGGTCCTACAGCGGCTGGAACCGACGGTCCTTCCCCTCACGGTGCCGATGCTCCTGCAGGAGGCGGCCTTGGGATCCGCTGCAGATCGGTTCGTGGGGGAGGAGTGGTCGGGCTGGCTGCAGGTAGCCCAGGAGGGGGAACACCTCCTGCGGCTGCACTGCTGGGCGGGGGAAGCGGTGCTGCACCTGGATGGGGAGGAGGCCCTGCGCTGCACGGCCCCCCGCTACGACCACCGGATGGCCGAGAAGGGCATCCTCCTCCAGCCTGGAGAGCACGCCCTTGCCCTCACCTACACCTACGCGGACGGCGTGTTGGCCGGCGCGCAGGTCCTGTGGCGTCGGCCGGGCCAATCGGATGTGGAGCCGCTCCTGCCGGAGGTGCTCACGCCTTTTGCCGAGGACTAGGTGGCCCGCGGCGGGCCCTTCCCCCTGACCTGAGCGGCTCCTTCGGGAAGTTCTGGGGGCGGCGCGCGCCGCCCGAAGGAGCGTGCACCCATGGTCCGAAAGGGAACCCCGAGGAGATGGCGCTTTCTCCCTGCGTTGGCCTTCGCCCTGGTCTTCCTGGCGGCGGGACACACCCTGGCCGGCTCACCCCCGCCGGTGGTCCTGGAAGAGATCGCCTGGATGGGCACCGCCGCCTCACCCTTCCACGAGTGGATGGAACTCCGGAACACCACCGACGCCCCCATCCTCCTGGACGGCTGGACCCTCGTCGCCG
>DAOTYM010000249.1:0-3290 GCA_034434775.1 Anaerolineae bacterium
GTTGGGGCCGATGACGGCCAGCACCTCGCCAGGGGCCAGGTCCAACGCGGGGATGTCCAGGGCCAGGCGCGCGCCGTACCACACGCGCACATCCCGGAGGGAGAGGAGGGCCTCGTTCACCGTTCCACCTGCCCGCTCTGCTGGAGCCAAGTGGCCCCGAGCGTGACGGAGAAGGAGAGGAAGAGGAGGATGAGGCCCAGGGCGATGGCGAGGTCAAAGTTCCCCTTGCTGGTCTCCAGGACGGCAGCGGTGGTGAGGACACGGGTCTGGCCAGCGATGTTGCCGCCCACCATCATGGAGGCCCCCACTTCCGAGACCGCCCCGCCGAACCCCGCCATGGCCGCCGCCAGCAGGGACCGGCGCGCCTCCCACCAGAGGAGGAGGGCCATCTGCCCGCGGGAGGCCCCCAAGCCCAGCAGTTGCAGCCGCAGGCGGGGGTCCAGTTGCTGGATCGCAGCCAGGCTCACCCCGGCGACGATGGGCGTGGCGATGACGGCCTGGGCAGCGACCATGGCGGCTGGGGTGTAGATGAGGTGCAGGCGGCCAAAGGGGCCGCTGCGCCAGAGCATGAGGGCGACGAAGAGCCCCACCACCACGGGAGGGAGCCCCATCCCCGTGTTCACCAGGCCCACCACCACGCGGCGGCCCGGGAAGCGGCTCAACGCCAGGAGCGTCCCCGCGGGAACGCCCAGCAGCATGGCGATGCAGGCCGCGGTCCCGGAGACCTGGAGCGTCCGCAGGGTGACCTCCACCACGGCCGGGTCCAGGTGCACCAGGAGCCGGATGGCCTCTCGCAGCCCTGCCAGCAGGGTGTCCACAGTCCTTCCCCTCTATCGGCTACCCCTTACGGTGGCCTGCGGCCTTGGCAGGCGGCCTTCTTACGGCTCCGGCTTCCCCGCGTCGGGGAAGAAGAGGGGCTGGCCGAAGCGGTCCTGGCCGTACTCGCCGATGACCTTCTGGACTTCCGGGGAGGTCAGGTCGTCGGCGAAGGCCGTTGCCCCTCTGTGGTTCACGTTGGGATGCTTCTCCGGGTTGACCACCATGACGTGGTAGACGTTGAAGAGCCTCTCATCCCCCTCCATCCACACAACCAGGTCCAGGCCACCCCGCATGGCCAGGTAGGTCGCTCGGTCCGTCAGGGTGTAGGCCCCCTTCTCCGAGGCGATCTTGAGGGTGGCCCCCATCCCCTGGCCGGACTCCTGGTACCAGGCCCCCTCAGGCTGGATCCCGGCCTCCTGCCAGAGGGCGAGTTCTTTCTTGTGGGTCCCGGAGCCATCGCCGCGGGAGAGGAAGAGGGCCTGGGCCTGGGCGATGCGGACCAGGGCTTGGACTGCATCGCCCACCTCCTGGACCTGGGCTGGGTCGTCCGCCGGCCCCACCAGGATGAAGTCGTTGTGCATGACCAGGCGGCGGTCCACCACGTCGCCGGACCGCACCAGTTCCATCTCCGACTCCGGCGCGTGGACCAGGAGGACGTCGGCGTCGCCCCGCGCGCCCATGGCCAGGGCCGCGCCCGTGCCCACGGCGATCACCTTCACCCGGTAGCCGGTCCTGGCCTCAAAGTCCGGCACCAGGACGTCCAAGAGGCCCGAGTCCTGGGTGCTGGTGGTGGTGGCCAGGATGACTTCATCGGGCGGCTCCGCCGGAGCGCAGGCTCCCCAAAAGAGTGCACCGGCGAGGCAGAGGATGGCAAGGATGCAGGGCCACGGTTTCATCGTTCGCCTCTTCCTTCCAAAATGCGCGAGGCCCCTCTCTCAGGGGACCCAGCGGACCTCGCCCGTCTCCCCGGTCTCGTAGCCGCCCACCGCCTCCACCGCGGCCCGGAAGGCCGGGGAGCGGATGGCCTCCACCAGGGCCTGGCACGCCGGGGTCTTCCAGACCTCCTCGGGGAAGACCAAGTCGTACCGTTCCAGGGCCAGGGGGGCGAAGTCCAGCCCGTAGGCCAGGGCTGCGGCCTGGATGCCCAGGCCGGCGTCGGCGCGCCCCTCCGCCACGGCGCGGGCCACCCCCAGGTGGGTGGTCTCCTCGTCCTCGTACCCGGCGATCTGGGCCCCTTCCACCCCGAGCGCCCGCAGGTGGGCGTCCAGCCAGACCCGGGTGCCGGAGCCCCGCTGGCGGTTGACGAAGCGGAGGCCCGGCCGGGCCAGGTCTGCCAGGCCCCGGATGCCGTGGGGGTTGCCTGGGGCGACCAGCAGGCCCAGGCGGCGGTGGGCCAGCGTGAGGAGGGCCACCCTGCGCCCGGGCAGGACCCGCGCCACGAAGGGCGCGTTGTAGGCGTCGGTGGCTGCGTCCCACAGGTGTGCCCCGGCCAGGTCGGCCTCGCCGCGGGCCAGGGCCATGAGCCCGCCCAGGCTGCCCAGGTACTGGACCTCCAGGGCCAGGCCGATGGATTGGCGCTGCAGGTGCGCGGCCAGTTGCTCCACCACCAGGTCGTGGCTGCCGGCGAAGCGCAGGGTATCCTGGCGGGGAGCGCGGCGCGGGGCGCGGGGCCTGGGCCGGGAGGCTTCCTGCCAGCGGGCCAGGGCGATCCCTAGGGCGGCCTGGACCTCCTCTGGCGTGTGGCCGGTCCCCAGGGCCTCCAGGAGGAAGCGCTCGGCCCGGTTGACCAGGCTGGCCCAACGCCAGCGCGCTGCAGGCGCGTGGAGGGGGCTGGGCGCGACCCGCGTGCCGCCTCCGCGGTGGCCCACCACCAGCCCCTCCCGCCGCAGTTCGGCGTAGGCGCGGCCCACGGTCCCTGGCGTGCACCCCCACTCGCGGGCCAGGTCCCGGACGGGCGGCAGGCGGTCGCCGGGGGCCAGTTCGCCGGCGGCGATGCGCCGGCGGAGCGCCTCGGCGATCTGGGAATAGAGGGGGATGTCGGTTTCCCGGGCCAACGCTCGCACCTTGTGATACTTGTGTCGCTCCAATTGTAGCAAAGGGGAGAGAGATTGTCAAGGATGGCCTTTCAGAAGGGCGCGGGCAAAGCGTGGCCAGCGGTTCCGAGTAGGGGCGATTCGTGAATCGCGCCTACAAACCTCACCTACCCCCAACCCCCTCCCTCTCCATCCGCTGATGGAGAGGGAGGGGGAAGCCGAAGGCCAGGGGGTGGGTGAGGTCCGCAAGGGCGAGGCATGCCTTGCCCCTATGGGCCGCCCCCCTGCGGAGAAGGCGTCGGCGTAGGCCGACGCCTTGCTTGAGCCCCGATTTGAATCGGTGGCTTGGCAACGCCATCAACGAATGGAGGAACGAATAAACGAATCGCTTGCGCCTGCGCCAGGCCCATTCGTTGATGGCTCCCCTCCAAGAGGGGC
>DAOTYM010000250.1:0-7427 GCA_034434775.1 Anaerolineae bacterium
CGCCCAACTGATGGAGGAGTTCGGCCTGACCCAGGAGGAGGTGGCCGCGCGGGTGGGGCGGAGCCGTGTCGCGGTGGCCAACACGGTGCGCCTCCTGCGCCTGTCCCAGGCCGTCAAGGAGGCCCTGGCCGCGGGGGAGATCTCCGAAGGGCATGCCCGGGCCCTTTTGGCCCTGCCCGACGCCACGCTCCAGCGCCAGGCCCTGGAGGCCATCCGCAAGCAGGGCCTCAACGTCCGGCAGACGGAGGCCCTGGTGCGCCGGCTCCTCAGGCCCGCTCCGCCCAAAAGGGAGCCCGAGCCAGAGACCCGCGCCCTGGAGGACCGCCTCCGCGCCGCGCTGGGGACCCCGGTGCGCCTCCGCCGAGGCCGAAAAGGGGGCCACCTGGTCATCCGCTTCTTCTCCGATGAGGAACTGCACGCCATCTACGAACGCCTGGTCGGACCGGAGGAACCCTCGTGACCCGCGAAACCTATGGGAGCCTGCTCCTGGTCAATGGGATCGTGCGTACTTTGGACCCCCACCTGCCGGTGGGGGAGGCGGTGCTCCTCGTGGGGAACCGCATCGCGGCGGTGGGCCCCACGGAGGAGGTGCGCCTGGCGGCCCCTCCCGGCACGGAGACGCTGGACCTGGGGGGATGCCTCGTCCTGCCGGCCTTCACCGACGCCCACGTCCACCTGCTGGAATTCGCCCTGAGCCTGCAGACCATCCCCTTGGACGACGCGCGCTCGCGGGAGGAAGCCGTGGCCCGCGTGGCGGACGCAGCGCGGACATGCCCCCCTGGGGAATGGATCCTCGGCAAGGGGTGGGACCGCAACCTCTGGCCGGACCCCAGTTTCCCCCACCGCTCCGACCTGGACCAGGCGGCGCCGGAGCACCCGGTGGCCCTGGATAGCAAAGACCTGCACAGCCTGTGGGTGAACTCCCTGGCCCTGCGCCTGGCGGGCATCACCGCCGCGACCCCCGACCCTCCTGGGGGGGAGATCGTGCGGGATGCCCGCGGGGAGCCCAGCGGCATCCTGAAGGAGATCCCCGCCATGGACCTGGTGCGCCGGATGATCCCCCGGCCGGGCCCCGCGCAGGTCCGGAGGCTCCTGCAGGAGGCGACGCGCCGGGCCTGGGCCCGAGGGGTCACGGCGGTGCACGTCCCCGAAGACGTGTGGGCCTTCCGCCTCCTCCAGGAACTGCACCGGGAGGGGATGCTAGGCCTGCGGGTCCTCGTGCACCTGACGGAGCAGTCGGTGGACGGCGCGATCCAGGCTGGCCTCCAGTCGGGCTTGGGGGACGACCGCCTGCGGGTGGGAGGCGTCAAGGTGTTTGCCGACGGCGCGCTGGGCTCCCGCACGGCGGAGATGCTGGAGCCGTACCTCACGGAGCCGGAGAACCGCGGCATCGCCGTCATGGAGGACGGGGAACTCCAGGGCCTGCTCCTGGCGGCGAGCCGATCCGGCATCTCCGCGGTCATCCACGCCATTGGCGATCGGGCGAACCGCCGTGCCCTGAACGCCCTGGAACGGGTGCGGGAGGACGAGGCCCGCCGCGGCGTGCCCCGGGACCGCCTGCGCCACCGCATAGAGCACGTCCAACTCCTGCACCCCGACGACCTGCCCCGCCTGGCCGCATTGGACGTCATCGCCTCGGTCCAGCCCAGCCACGTTGTGGCCGACATGGAGATGGCCGAGCGCCACTGGGGGCCAGAGCGGTGCCGGCTGGCCTATGCCTACGGGAGCCTCTGGCGCAGCGGGGCGCGGCTGGCCCTGGGCTCCGATTGCCCGGTGGAAGCCCTGGACCCCCTGGCCGGCATCCACGCCGCGGTGACGCGGCGCCGGCCCGACGGCTTCCCTGGCCCGGAGGGGTGGAACCCCCAGGAGCGCCTCACGGTGGAGCAGGCGGTGTGGGGCTTCACCATGGGCGGGGCCTACGCCGCCGGCGAGGAAGGCCGGCGCGGCTCCATCGCGCCCGGCAAACTGGCCGACCTGGTGGTCCTCTCCCAGGATATCTTCCGCACGGACCCCGATGCCATCCTGGAGACGGAGGTGGTGGCCACCTTCCTGGACGGCCAGGTTGTGTACGGGGCGGAGAGGCTTTAGGGGGACTTGGGCGCGGGTCCTGGAGGAGGGCTCCCGTGGTCACGGTCTCCGTGGTGCTGCCGACCTACAACGAGCGGGACAACATCGGCCCCCTCATCCAGGCCCTCCTCTCCCAGGTGCGGGAGCCGGTGGAGGTCTGGGTGGTGGACGACAACTCCCCGGACGGGACGTGGCAAGTGGTCCAGGCCCTCGCCGAGGAGGACCCCCGCGTCCACCTCCTGCGGCGGGTGGGGGAAAGGGGCTTGACCTCCGCCATTGCCGCGGGCATCGCTGCCTCCCGCGGGGACGTGGTGGTCTGGATGGACTGCGACTTCTCCATGCCGCCGGAGGCCGTGCCGCACCTCGTTGCCGCGCTGGAAGGCGCGGACGTGGCCGTGGGCTCCCGGTACGTGCGCGGCGGCCGGGACGTGGGCCACTCCTGGATGGCGCGGGCCTTCAGTCGGGCCATCAACCTGTTCGCCTCGCTCCTCCTGGGGTGGGGCGTGCGGGATTACACGAGCGGCTTCATCGCCGCCCGGCGGGAGGTGCTGGAGCGCATCCCCCTGCGGGGCGACTACGGGGAGTACTGCATAGACCTTCTGTACCGTGCCCAGCGGGCAGGGTACCGGGTGGTGGAAATCCCCTACACCTGCACGGAGCGGGCCAGCGGGGAATCCAAGACGGGGGCCAACGCCCTGGACTACCTGCGGCGAGGGTGGAAGTACGTCTGGACGGTGTTGCGGCTGCGCCTGGGGCCGTGAGCCCTGGCAAGAGGAGGTCCATATGCTGAAGCCTGCGCAACTTTCGTTGGAGGAACTGGGCGACCTGGCGGAGATCATCCCCGGACCGGAGCCCGAACTGGAGGTCTCGCTGCGGCGCATCCCGGTCTTCGGCGACCGGCCGCCGGCCATCATCCCTGTCTGCGAGCCGCGCTTGGACGGCAACGAACTGCGCTACGTAACCCAGTGCATTGAGAGCAACTGGATCTCGTCCGCGGGCGACTTCATCCCCAAGTTTGAGGCGGCCTTCGCCCGGGCCTGCGGGGTGCGCTACGGCGTGGCCTGCGCCAACGGGACCGTCGCCCTCCACCTGGCCCTGGCTGCCCTGGGCATCGGCCCGGGGGACGAGGTCATCGTCCCCACCTTCACCATGATCGCCACGGCCAACGCCGTCACCTACACCGGGGCGGACGTGGTCCTGGTGGACTCGGAGCCGGAGACCTGGAACATGGACGTCCGCCAGGTGGAGGCCAAGATCACCGAACGCACCAAGGCCATCATCCCCATGCACACCTACGGGCACCCCGTGGACATGGACCCCCTGCTGGAGATCGCCAGGCGGTACAACCTGTGGGTGGTGGAGGACGCGGCGGAGGCCCACGGTGCGCTCTACAAGGGGCGCAAGGTGGGCAGCCTGGGCGACTGCGCGGCCTTCAGTTTTTACGCCAACAAGATCATCACCACCGGCGAGGGGGGCATGGTCACCACCGACAATGAGGAACTGGCCCGCCTGGCCTGGAACCTGCGGGACCATGCCTTTTCCGAGGAACGGCATTTCTGGCACCGCTTCCTGGGGTTCAACTACCGCATGACCAACCTCCAGGCGGCGGTGGGCCTGGCCCAGACGGAGCGGTTGGACTTCTTCGTGGAGACGCGGCGCCGCAACGCTGCCTACTACACAGAACTCCTCCGTGAGATCCCGGGCCTGCGGACGCCGCCCGAAGCACCCTGGGCCACCAACGTCTTCTGGATGTACGGCGTCCTGGTGGACGAAGAGGAGTTCGGCGCCACGCGGGACGAACTGCGGCGGCACCTGGCCAAGCACGGGATTGAGACGCGGACCTTCTTCATCCCCATCCACGTGCAGCCCATCTACTACCACAAGTTCAAGGGCCAGCGGTTCCCCGTGGCCGAGGACCTCTGCAAGCGTGGCTTCTACCTCCCTTCGGCCTCCACCCTGACCCGCAGCGACATTGAGTACATCGTGGAGATGATCGCTGCCTGCCCGCGGCGCAACGCGTAGGGGCACGGCATGCCGTGCCCCTACAGGCCCTGCGCCAGGGCACTGTCAACGGATTCCGGGAACGGATGGAACGGGTGCGCACCGCGGCGGCAGGGTGCTCCCCGCCCCGGTAGGGGCGCACGGCCGTGCGCCCCTACGTGTTCAATGCCCTTATATAGGGCACGGCACGCCGTGCCCCTACAAGGCGCCGGGGGCGCGCAATTGCCCCTTCCCCGCCTGTGTGCTATACTTCTCCTGCTGGCTGCCCCGCCAGCCAATCCCCGAGCGGCAAGGAAGGAGTGAAGGCGATGGAGGAGGCCAAACGGCCTGTCAGCGTGCGTCCCGTCCGCACCAAGCGGGACTTGATGCAGTTCATCAAGTTCCCCTTCCGCCTCTACAAGGACGACCCCTACTGGGTCCCACCCCTCATCTTTGAGCGGAAAGCCTTCTTCAACCCCAAGAAGAACCCCTTCTACCGCCATGCGGAAGTGGAACTCTTCCTGGCGGAGCGCAGCGGAGAGGTGGTGGGCACCATCTCCGCCCACATCAACTACACCCACAACGAGTTCCACAACGAGCAGGTGGGGTTCTTCGGCTTCTTTGAGGTGGTGGAAGACTACGAGGTGGCCAAGGCCCTGCTGGACACGGCCTGCGAGTGGGTGGCCCGGCGGGGGATGAAGGCCATCCGTGGCCCCATGAACTTCTCCACCAACGAGGAATGCGGCCTCCTGGTGGACGGCTTTGATTCACCGCCGGTGATCTTCATGACCTACAACCCCCGCTACTACCAGGGCTTCCTGGAGCGGTACGGCATGGTCAAGGCCATGGACCTCTGGGCCTACAAAATGGATATAGAGTCGGTGGGCCGGGATATGAGCGGCCTGCCGCCGAAACTCAAGCGGGTCGTGGATACGGCCCTGGCCCGCGGCGGCTTCACCGTGCGCAAAGCCAACATCAAGGACTTTGAGAACGAACTGGCGCGCCTCAAGGTCATCTACAACGCGGCCTGGCAGAAGAACTGGGGCTTCGTCCCCATGAGCGAGGAGGAGATAGACCACCTGGCGCGGGGCATCAAGCCCTGGGTGGACCCGGACCTCATCTTCGTGGCCGAGGTGGATGGCAAGCCGGTGGGCGTCTCCGTCACCCTGCCGGACATGAACCAAGTCCTCCTACACCTGAACGGCCGCCTCTTCCCCTTCGGCTGGCTCAAATTCCTCTGGTACCGGCGCAAGGTCCACATCTGCCGGCTCTTCGCCATGGGCATCGTGGAGGGGTACCGCGGCTTGGGCATTGACGCCGTCCTCTATTACATGACGGGCAAGGCCGCCATCCCCAAGGGGTACACCATGGCCGAGATGTCCTGGATCCTGGAGAACAACACCATGATGAACCGCATCATCCGCTTCCTCGGGGGGAAGGTGTACAAGACCTACCGCATCTACGAGAAGGCCCTGGCCGCGTGAGGCCCCCCCTCAAGGCTGCCGATGGAGCGAACGCCAATGGCCGAACTCCCTCCAGATCCCCTGGCCGGCGTGCAGGCCGGGGGGCCGCCAGGGACTATCCCCTTCGTCTACGGCCACCCGGACCCGGACCTCCTGCCGGTGGCCCAGATCGCCCAGGCCGCGCAGGAGGCCCTGGAGAGGGCCGGCCGGCTGGCCCTCCAATACGGGCCCGAGCAGGGCTACGGCCCGCTCCTGGACTTCATCGCCGATCGGGTCCAGCGGGAGGAGGGCCTGGCTGTCACCCGCGCCCAGATGATGATCACCGCCGGCGCGGCCCAGGGGCTGGACGCCATCGCCCGGCGCTTCACTCGGCCGGGGGACCTCGTGGTGGTGGAGGCCCCCTCGTACCACGAGGCCATCGCCACCCTGCGGGACTACCCGGTGGACCTACGGCAAGTCCCGTGCGACGAAGACGGCCTGCGCACCGACCTCCTGGAGGAACGCCTGAAGGCGTGGGCCCGGGAGGGGCGCAGGCCCGTGCTCCTCTACACCATCCCCTCCTTCCAGAACCCCTCTGGCGCGACCCTCTCCCTGGACCGCCGCCGGGACCTGGTCCGCTTGGCGGAGCAGTGGGGCTTCTGGATCGTGGAGGACGACGTCTACCGGGACCTCTACTTCCAGGACCCTCCGCCGCCCTCCCTCTTCGCCCTGGCCGGAGGCGAGCGGGTCCTGCGCCTGGGCAGTTTCTCCAAAATCCTGGCCCCTGGGCTGCGGCTGGGCTGGGTCATGGGGCCGCCGGAGGCCATCCAGCACCTGGTGCGGAGCGGCCTCAAGGGGAACGAAGGAGGGGCCAACCCCTTCTCGTGCCACATCGTCTACGCCTTCTGCCGCAACGGGTGGCTGGAGCCGCACATCGTGCGCCTGCGGGCCGCCTACTGCGCCCGCCGCGACGCGCTCCTCGCGGCCCTGGAGCGGCACATGCCCGAAGGGGTCCGCTGGAGCCGCCCAGGCGGGGGGTTCTTCGTCTGGGTGCGCCTGCCCCAGGGCCTCCTGACGCGGGAGGTCCTGGCCCGCGCCAAGGCCCGCAACGTGGTCTTCACCCCCGGGGAAGCCTTCTTCGCCGAAGGAGGGGGCGAGGGGGAGTTCCGCCTGCCCTTCAGTTTCGTCCCTCCCTCAAAGATGGAGGAAGGGTGCGCCGTGCTGGGGGAGGCGGTGCGGGCGTGCGTGCCTCAATAAAAAATAGGGGGCACCCACGGAGGGGTGCCCTCTCTTTTTACGTCGCTGTGGTTCGGGCCGCCTGCCAGGCCTCCAGCCGCGGCACCACGTCCTCCAGGGGGACGGTCACCTGTTCCTGGGTGCCCAGGTTGCGCAAGGAAGCCGCGCCGGAGGCCACCTCGTCGGGCCCCAGGATGGCCACGAAGGGGATCCCCTTCCTGAGGGCATAGCGGATCTGGTCGCCCACCCGCGCCTCTTCGTAGTAGAGTTCGGTGGGCCAGCCGGCGCGCCGGAGGTCCCGGGCCAGGCGCAGGGCCGCGGGGAGCGTCCCCGCGCCGAAATGGGCCACCAGCACCTGCACCACGGTGCCCCCCAGGTTCGGGGGGTACATCTGGAGTTCCTCCATCACGTCTATAATGCGCTCAATGCCCAGGGTGGTGCCGGTGGCGGGGAGGCTTTGCTCGCTGAAGAGGCCCACCAGCCCATCGTAGCGGCCGCCCCCGGTGATGCTCCCGATGCGCGGCTCCTCCACGGTGGTCTCGTAGACGGGGCCAGTGTAGTACTCCAGGCCCCGCACCATGGAGACGTCCACCCGGTAGGCTGCCTCCGGGACCTCCAGGGCCTCCAGGTAGCCGATCAGTTCCTCCAGTTGGGCGATGCCCTCCAGGGCGACCTGGTAACTGGCCATCTGGGCCCGCAGGG
>DAOTYM010000251.1:0-1583 GCA_034434775.1 Anaerolineae bacterium
TGGCCTATGGCAGATGGCGGATGGCAGGTGGCTGGGCTATCTGCTGTAGACCGTTTGCAGGCCTGCAGGGGGCATTGGACACAAAGGGGAAATGGAGAACCTTGACGATGGAAGGAATTTGCATCCCGCTGATCGCCGTCCTGTACGTCATAGGGCTGCTGGTCTCTCTCGCAAACCCCAAAAAGGAACACGAGACCAGACGGAGCCGCTCCGATACCTTCTGGACACGTGACCTCGGCATGTTCTTCCTCCTCGGAGACCTCGCAGACGGTGACCTGGATGGGTCTTTCTTCTTTATCGATGGAGATACCCCGGACAACTCGCTGTGGTTCTGAGCCAGAGTTCAGCGTGGTGGCCCATGGCAGGTAGCAAGTGCTCCGTAGCCGGGCTATCTGCTGTAGTAGGGGCACGGCATTGCCGTGCCCCTACGCGATTTCGCGTTGGCAACCTCTCTCAGGCCTGCAGGGCCATCGGACCTGTAGGGGCGCACCGCCGTGCGCCCCTACCTTTTCGTTCCTCCGTTCGTTGACGGCATCGCCAAGCCACCAAGGCGAAGGCAAGCAAGGGCCAGGCCCGTCAGGGTTTGACATTTGGGCCCTTCTGTGCTAGGTTCCTCCCGAAGCCGGAGCCACCCGTGAAGAAGCCTCTCCGTTTCCCGAGGGTGCGACGGCAGGCTCCAACATCCGCACACGGGGGAACACGCCATGCAGGCCGAACCTGTCCACGTCCTTTCCACTATGGGCTTCGCTGAGCCCCTCTTGCAGAGGCTGCGGGCCGTCTCGCCGCGCCTCGTGGTGCGCCAGGTCACCTGCCACAACGCCGAAGAGGTGGCCCAGGCCCTGGACGCCGAAACGGAGGTCCTCTACACCTACGACCTCCCCCTGGACCTGGCGGCCGCGCCCCGCCTGCGGTGGGTGCAACTGCACTCGGCCGGTGCGGACCACCTGCTGCGGCACCCCATCCTCACCCCCGATAGCCCCATCCAGGTGACCACGACCAGCGGCGTCCACGCCACGCCCATCGGCGAGTTCGTCCTGGGGTGCATGCTGGCCCTCATCCGGCGCATCCCCGACATGACCTGCCTGCACCTGGACCGGACGTGGCCCAAAGGGCGCTGGGAACGCTTCGCCCCGCGGGACCTGCGGGGGCAGACGGTGGGCATCCTGGGCTACGGGAGCATCGGACGGGAAGTGGGGAGGCTGGCCGCGGCCTTCGGCATGCGGGTCCTGGCCCTCAAGTTCAACCCCAGCCGCCGGGAGGACCACGGCTACGTGCCCCCCGGCGTCGGCGACCCGAAGGGGGAGATCCCCGAGCGGTTCTACGGCCCGGACGAGCGGCTGGACCTCCTGCGGGAGAGCGACTTCGTGGTCATCGCCCTGCCCCTCACGGAGGCGACCCGCCACTTCGTCGGCGAGCCGGAACTGCGGGCCATGAAGCGCACCGCCTACCTCATCAACATCGCCCGCGGCAACCTGGTGGACGAGAGGGCGCTGGTCCGTGCCCTCCAGGAGGGCTGGATCGCCGGGGCGGCTCTGGACGTCTTCTCCCAGGAGCCGCTGCCCCCGGACCACCCCCTGTGGGAC
>DAOTYM010000252.1:0-2354 GCA_034434775.1 Anaerolineae bacterium
AAATCTTTCCGCCCTCTGTGCGCTCTGTGGTCCAAGGGCCTATCTCAAAGAGGAGATGGAGCGATGAAACAGATGGACGTCCTTTCCCTGCCCATCGCCCTGCCCGAGGGCGTGCCCCACGAGGAGAGCATCATCGCCACCTACCTGGTCTCGTACCCCAGGAAGATCAACGTGCCGCAGATGGCGCCCGCCCTGGCCATTGAGCAGAGCACGGGGACCTGGGTTCCGGTGCCCGGGGAGACGCCGGAGGTGCGGCGTCGGCACGTGGCCAAGGTCATCGGGTGCTACGAGGTGCCGGATCACGAGTGGGCCGTCCCGCCGGAGGTGCAGGAGCGGTCCTACATCGTGCAGGTCGCTTTCCCCACCATCAACATCGGCCCGCAGATCCCCTTGCTCCTGACCACGGTGGTGGGGAACGTCTCCATGGCCGGCAAGGTGAAATTGGTGGACCTGGCTTTTCCCGAGTCCTGGGTGGCCCAGTTCCAGGGGCCGAAGTTCGGCATCCCTGGCGTGCGGAAACTCTTGGGGGTCTACGACCGGCCGCTTTTGAACAACATGATCAAGCCCTGCACCGGGTATCCCCCGGAGGTGGGGGCGGAACTGTTCCGCCAGGCGGCCCTGGGCGGCTGCGACATCATCAAGGACGACGAACTCCTGGCCGACGCCTCCTTCTGCCAGGTGGAGAAGCGGGTCAAACTGTACATGGAGGTGGAGCGCCAGGTCTACGAAGAGACGGGGGAGCACACCCTCTACACGGTGAACGTCACGGACGAGGTGCCCAAGGTCTTTGAGAACGCCCGCCGTGCCGTGGAACTGGGGGCCAACGCCCTGATGGTCAACTTCCTGGCGACCGGGTTCCCCGTCCTGCGGGCGCTGGCCGAGGACCCGGCCATCAACGTGCCCATCCTGGCCCACATGGACGTGGCCGGGGCCTTCTACGCCTCGCCGCACCACGGGGTGAGTTCGCACCTGATCCTGGGCAAACTGCCGCGCCTGGCCGGGGCCGACATCGTCGTCATCCCCGCGCCCTACGGCAAGGCCCCCATGCTGGTGGACCGTTTCCAGAACATCGCCAAGAACCTGAGTTTCCCGCTCCACCACCTGAAGCCGGCCTTCCCCATGCCCAGCGGTGGCCTCACGCCGGCCATGGTGCCGCAGGCCATCAAGGACCTGGGGCCGGACATCGTCATCGGGTCCGGCGGGGGCATCCATGCCCACCCGGACGGGCCGGTGGCCGGGGCGCGGGCCTTCCGCCAGGCCATCCAGGCCACCATGGAGGGCCGGCCGTTGGAGGAGGCGGCCAAGGAGTTCCCAGAACTGCGGCGCGCGCTGGAGGCGTGGAAGGAGCCCTT
Source organism: Anaerolineae bacterium (assembly GCA_034434775.1). Lineage (GTDB taxonomy): Bacteria > Chloroflexota > Anaerolineae > DTPP01 > DTPP01 > DAOTYM01. The sequence continues at coordinate 1,353 of DAOTYM010000252.1, forward strand.
CGCCGCGTTCGCGCTGTGAGCAACCCAAGGCCAACCGCGCTGCACACGCGGAGCCACGGAAAAGCCAAAGAAGATAAGGAGAGATGGTCATGCCGCTGCTTTCGGAAAAGGACGCTGCCTACCTGCGGGAGGAGTTCGCCAAGAACCTGGTGCACCCCGTGCGCCTGGTCATGTTCACCCAGACCTTCGCCTGCCAGTACTGCAAGGAGACGGAGCAGATCGTGCGGGAGGTGGCCGACCTCTCGGACAAGATCACCGCCGAAATCTACAACTTCGTCACCGACGCGGACAAGGCGAAGGAATATGGGGTGGATAAGATCCCGGCCATCGCCGTGGTGGGTGAGCGGGACTACGGCATCCGCTTCTACGGCATCCCCTCCGGGTACGAGTTCACCTCCCTCATTGAGGATATCTTTGACGTCTCGCGGGGGACAACCTCCCTCTCGGACGCTACGCGGAAGGCCCTGGAGCAACTGACGGAGCCGGTGCACATCCAGGTCTTCGTCACCCCCACCTGACCGTACTGCCCCGGGGCGGTTCGCCTCGCGCACCAACTGGCGATGGAGAGCGACCTCATCCGCGCTGACATGGTGGAAGCCATTGAGTTCCCCCACCTGGCCAACAAGTACCACGTGATGGGGGTGCCCCGCACAGTCTTCAACGAGACGGTGCACCAAGAGGGGGCGGTGCCGGAGCCCATCTTCGTCGCCCGGCTCCTGCAGGCGGTGGGCAAGATGAGCGCCGAGGAGGTGGAAGCGCTCTTCCGCAAGCCCCCTCAAAGCGGCATCTGAGGGCACTTGGGCTTCTGGGTTTCTCGTTCCCCTGGTCCCCCTTCCTCCTTCCTCTCCGCACGCGGAGAGGAAGGAGGTTGGAGGGTAAGTGAGGTCAGCCCCGGTCCAAGGCAAGGCACGTCTCGCCCCTCCGCACCTCACCCACCCCTGTAGGGGCAATTCATGAATTGCCCCTACAGATTCCTTGCCATCTCTGCGCGCGGAGAGGGGA
>DAOTYM010000253.1:0-2177 GCA_034434775.1 Anaerolineae bacterium
TCGCGCGCCCGGTGGACCAGGGCGCGGGGGCTGGCCAGGCCGTCCAACAGGGAGTATTCGCTGTGCACGTGGAGGTGAACGAACTGCGGCCCTTTGCCCATCTTGCCTGTGCACTCCACCGAGGGACTGCTCCGCCCTGATTATACCACACTTTGGCTGGCCGCGCGCAGCCAGCCACGGCGACCGGGAGGAAGCCCAGGGCCGGCCACGGACGGAGGAGCGAGTGTGGCACCGGGATGTCCCCCTGGTCGCGAGGTGTTGGCCCGCTGCGCTCGGCGGTTGCTTTCTGGGGCGGGCCGTGTTATAATGCCCTCCGAGAGGTGTGAGCGCTGCTTTCTCCTGCTGCCTGGCAACCTTCGCAGACCTGCCGGGGAAGATGGCCTCATTCTAGCCCTGCCAGGAGGAACTGGGGTTCCAAGGGCTTTATCCGCCGGCAATAGGTTGGTTGCGCCGATAGGTTTTGCCGCACCGTCCACCGCCTCCAGGCCATCCTCCGCACCCACACCCTGCCAGAGTGCACGCCGCGCTTGAACCTCCGCCTTACCGGGCTTTTCCCCTCTGGCTCCCGGGCGCCAGAGGGCAGCGGACCGTTGCCGCGAGGGGCAGCCCGTCCCCTCGCCCTGTGAAGTCACACGGAGGAGAAACCATGAGCGGCACCTCAACCCTGCTGAAAGACGCGCTGGACGAGGCCAACCTCCACTACATGCAGGTGGAAGACGAATACGGGCTCCTCTTCCGGGGAGACTACCGAGACGACATGCTGGTCGTGGCCAAGGAAGTGGGCGACTACGCGGTGATCAGCGCGCCTCTCCCCAAGTTCCCGGCGGCGCGGGAGGAGACGGTAGCCCACAACTACCTGCAGCTCACCTTTGACGCCGACATGTTCAAATTGGCCCGGCGCTCCAACGGCGAGTATGCCATCGCCGCGGAACTCCCCCTCTCCCTGGTGACGCCCCGCACCCTGGAGGCAGCCATCCGGGGGGCGGTCCACCTGGTGGACCTGCGCTCAGAAGACCTCCTTTCCCTGGACAGCATGTCGCAGGCCAACCTCTCCCTGAGCCTGCGCACGGCCACCATCCTGGCCCCGGAGATTGAGGCGGTGGAGAGGAACCTGCCCCGCCAGTTGAAGGAAGCGGGGGTCCAGCCCCAGCCTGTCCAGGGAGGGAGGGCGTATCTCTTCACCCTCAACCTCGGGGAACTGAAGATCACCCTTTTGGCCGTGAGCCAGAGGGCGGTGGTGAGCCTGGTGGCCTTCTTCGCCGACCTGCAGCCCCACGGCGATCGGCTGGCCTACTACCGCAAGATGGCCGACAGCAACCTGCAGATGGACGTCTGCAAGGTGGCCCTGAGCCAGGAAGACACCGTGGCCTTCATGTACCAGGTCCCCGTGCCAGATACTGCTGCCCTGAAGCAGGCCCTGGAGCGGCTGCAGGCCTACGTCCTCCTCATCGGGTTGGACCTGGCTGTCTGAGATTTACAGTGCCCCGCTTTTGGGCAAGTTCAACCCTTCCTCACCCCCCTGCCGCCGCAGGGAGCAGGGGGTGGGGAGGGGGCAGGGAGCGGCGTGTTCAGGACACGTCCTGGCCTTGTCCTTCGCGGGACCGAAAGCGGGGCACTGTAAGGGTCCTCCGCAACTTGTGACCCCCCTGCACCTGTGCTATAATCGCCCCATGAGCGACGAGCCTGGCAAGATCATCACCAGCCTCAAGCACCGCCTCAGCGTGGAGGCGGCCATGCGCGAGATGCTGGAGGCCACCTCCAGCGAGGAGTTTGAGGCCATGGCCGCCCGCATCGCCCGGCAGGGGGCCCAGGTCATCCCCGTGATCCTCGCCAACCTGGGCACCACCGACGCGCGCTTCCGGGGCGTGCTGGGGAGCGTGGCCCGCTACCTGGACCGCGAGGAGATCGTCTACGCCCTTCGGGAGGTGGTGATGCAGCCCGGGCGCTCGGACCAGGAGCGGACCACGGCCTTGATGATCTTGGAGCGGTACCTGGGCGAAGAAGTCGGCGACTCGCTGTATGTGGAACTGTCCGACCCCGTGGAAGTGGCCCGACAGTCCCTGAGGGAGGTGGCTGCAGAGGCGGAAAAGGGGGCCGAGGCCTACGAGGAGTACCTCCGCAGCCTGGAAGACGAGCCAGTGGAGGTGGCCCTCCTGGTCCTCAAGGCGGCGCAGGCA
>DAOTYM010000254.1:0-18496 GCA_034434775.1 Anaerolineae bacterium
GTCCGGGCCAGTTCCGCGACCCCCGCAACCTGGCCGTGGATGCCCAGGGGAACCTCTACGTCCTGGACACCGGCAACCACCGGGTGCAGGTCTTTGCGCCCAACGGCCAGTTCCTGCGGGAATGGGGCGGCGAAGGGGTGAGCCCTGGCCACTTCAAGGAGCCGTGGGGCATCGCCGTGGCTCCCGACGGCACCGTCTACGTGGCCGATACTTGGAACCACCGCATTCAGAAGTTCACCGCCGAGGGCGAGTTCCTGGCTCAGTGGGGCCAGTTCGGCAGCACCGACGGCCAGTTGGGCGACCCGACGGTGTTGTGGGGGCCACGGACCATTGCCTTTGACCCCGAAGGCAACCTCCTGGTGGCCGATACGGGCAACAAGCGGATCATCAAGTACTCGCCCGACGGGGAGTTCCTGGGCCAGTGGGGCGGCTACGGGGTGGAAGCCGGCCGGTACGACGAGCCCGTAGGCCTGGCCGTGGACGCCGAAGGGAACGTCTACGTGGCCGACACCTGGAACCGCCGCATCCAGAAACTCAACCCCTTCTTCGCCCCCATCACCGAGTGGGCCATCCTGGGATGGGAAAGCCAGTCCGTGGTCAACAAGCCGTACCTGGCGGTCCACGGCGACCGGCTCTACGCCACCGACCCGGAGGGGTACCGCGTCCTCGTCTTTGACCTGAACGGGAACGTGGTGGCGGTCTTCGGCCTCTTCGGCACCGACACCCGCTCTTTCGGCCTGCCGGTGGGCATCGCCGTGGATGGGGCCGGGAACCTCTACGTGGCCGATTCCGGCAACCACCGCATCATGAAGTTCCCGCCCGTGCGATAAGGGAGGCCCTCCCCTCACCCCCCCGCCCTCGCCGCCCACGACGAGGGCAGGGGGTGAGGACCTCCTTATCACCCACGGAGAAGGGGGAGGGCGACGCACGTGCTGCCCTCTGCAGGCCCCCTTTCTGGCCAGGAGGGGGCCAGGGATGAGCGCCTCACCAAACATTCTGGCATACAACTTGCATTCTTCCCCATGCGCGGGTGTTGGCGCGCCCCTTGCCAGGTCCGCCCTTGTCGGGCCTGGCAAGGGGCAACCCGTAGGTCATGCCTTCCGGCATGACGTGAGGGTGTTGCTGTGCAGATGCCACCGGTAGGGGCGATTCATGAATCGCCCCTACCGGCGCAGGCTGTAGGCCGCGTTCCCAGCGCGAAAGGCATTGCGCCAGCACCCAAGTTATGGTAAAATTGCAGTGGGCGAGCCCTTTCCCGAGAGGCCAAAGGCCCCGGGAGCAGGTGAAGGCTGTAGGAGGACGGACATGAACCCGAAGACGCGCAACTGGGCCCTCCTGGGCGTTGGGGCGCTCTTGGCCTTGGGGTGGCTCCTGTGGGGGCAGCACCCTGTCGCCCTGGGGTGGACCGATTCCCCGGTCGCCACACCCACGCAGGTCGTGCCCCCGCCCAGCCCCACGCCAACCCGGACCCCGGTGCCCACGTCCACTTGGACCCCAGTCCCCACGTCCACGCCCACCGCGCCTCAGGCCACGCAACCCACTCCAGCCCCCACCAGCACCCAGGCGACCTCGCCGGAGTGGGTCAACTTCTACGGCATGAACTCCACCCTGGACGGGGCACCCTTGCCCATCGGCTCGGTGGTGGAGGCCTGGGCGGGCAGCGTGCGCTGCGGCTATTTCGTCGTCCACACCGTGGGCTGGTACGGCCTGCTCCCCTGCTACCGATCGTATGAAGGGAGCCCTGGCGCCAACCCCGGCGACATCATCTCCTTCACCATCAACGGCCGGCCCGCCACGCCTCTGGGCCCGGACCAGCCGGTGTGGACAGCCCACGGCGACCGCAAGCACGTGGAACTCGCCGTCACGGGCCCCGCGCCCACAGCCACCTTCACCCCGGTGCCGCCCACGGCGACCTTCACGCCCGCCCCGCCCACGGCCACCTTCACGCCCGTGCCGCCGGGCGCCACCCCTACGCCCACCTGGCCCTTCGTGCCCACGCCCACGTGGACGCCCTGGCCACCGCCGCCCACCTGGACGCCTTGGCCGCCTCCGCCTACATGGACGCCCTGGCCCCCTCCGCCCCCGTGGACGCCGATGCCGCCGCCCTGGCCCACCCCTACGCCGACCATCTGGCCCTGCTGGGAGGGGGTCATCAACGGCTCGTTCCTGGACAACCAGGGATGGGTCATCGCCCCGGACCCCAGGCCAGCCACCTACACCACGGAACGCTGGCACTCCGGCGGGCGGGCCATGTTCCTGGGCAACATGGCCCAGCCAGATGTGGTCTCGCATTCGGCCATCCGCCAGGTGGTGGAGATCCCCCAGGAGGCGGCCTATGCCCGGCTGCGCTTCTGGTACTGGCCCTGGTCGGAAGATACCTCGGGCAACGACCACCAGGAACTGGCCTTGCTGGACCCAGCCACGGGGATCACCGTAGGGACGCCCTGGCGCCGCCTGAGGGCCAACGAGGAGATCTGGCTCTCCGAGGAACTGGACCTCCTCCCGTACAAGGGCCGGCGGGTGGAACTCTACTTCAACGTCTACAACGACGGGAACGGGAAGCGCACGGCCATGTTCCTGGACGACGTCTCGCTGGTCATCTGCCGGCAGCCGCCGCCCACCCCTCCGCCTCCGGCAGCCACGCCCACACCCACCTGGCCAGCGCCGCCCACGGCGGTGCCTCCCACGCCGGGCGCTCCACCCCCGCCCACCCCGGCCGGGCGCTGCCAGGAACTGGTGCAGAACGGGTCCTTTGACCCGCTCCAGGACGCCTGGCGCATCGGCCAGACCCCCTACCTGGCGCGCTACGCCAGCGACCAGTACCACTCCGGGCCCTGGTCCATGTACCTGGGCTTCCAGCCTGGCCTGCCCAACCAGTTTGCCTACTCGTCGGTGCGGCAGCAGGTGCAGATCCCGGCTGGCGCGAGCACCGTCCGCCTCCTCTTCTGGTACTTCCCCATCTGGGAGCCGAACGCCGGCCGGGATGAGCAGCAGTTCGTGCTGCTGGAGTCCTGGCGGGACGGGGTCATCGCCAAGCCGTGGTGGGCCCAGTCCAACGCCCGCACCTGGCTCTGGCAGACGGTGGACCTGACCCCCTACGCGGGCTGGACCCTGGACATCTACTTCGCTGTGGTCAACGACGGCGTGGGAGGCCGGGCCGGCATGTACTTGGACGATGTCTCCATCCTGGCCTGCTGGCCGGAGGAAGTGCGGACGCCGACACCGCTGCCTGTCCCCACCGACACGCCGACCGTGGCTCCGCCGACCCCCACCACGGCAGTGATGGCGGCGACCATGACGCCCACAGCCGCGCCGGCGGGCGGTTCAGCCGCGCCCCAAGCGCCCGCTGAGGAGGAAAGCCGGGGCTGGAGCGCCCGCCTCCTCATCATCGGGCTGGTGGTCGTAGCGGCGGTGGTCCTGGTAGCGCTGATCCTCATCTCCCGGCTGCGCTCAAGCGCGCAGGGCTGAGCGCACACCGAGCCCCCAACGCCTCACGAGAGAGGGGGGATGAGGGGAAGTCTGTAGGGGCGATGCATGCATCGCCCCTACAGGCTCCTCGCCCCCTCCCCCTGTGGGGCACGGAGGCAAGGAAAGGGAGGCAGATGGACGACGAGATGGCGCCGGTCGTGGTCTACAGGAGCGCCGGCCAGTTGGGTGCAGAGGTGGTGCGGGCCAAACTGGAGGCGGCGGGCATCCCGGCGATGCTCGCCTACGACAGCGGCAGCACCATCTTCGCCCTGACGGTGGACGGCCTGGGGGAAGTGCGCGTCCTGGTCCCCGCCCACCTGGCGGAGGAGGCCCGCGCCCTCCTGGAGGAACTCCCGCCCGAGGACCTGGCCCCCGAGGAAGGCGAGGAGGCCCCGTAAGTGCGCCAGGCGTGCTGGGCCCTCGCCTCCTGCTGGAGACGAAAGCCTGGCAGATGGGCCCTCGTACTTAACCGATTCCAGGTCTTTCCCATAGGGGCGTTTCTAGACCGCGGTGCGGGCCTCTGGACGCAGGCACGCCCGATCTCAGGATGCTGAGGGCAGGGCAATCAGCCTGGCAGGCGCAACCGGAGAGGAGCGAGACGAATGCCCAAACGGCTCGTCCTGGTGGCAGGGAACATCGGCGCGGGGAAGACCTCCCTCACCGAGCGCCTCGGCGCACGCCTGGGGTGGCAGACGGCCTTTGAATCCGTGGCCGACAACCCCTACCTGGCCGACTTCTACGCCGACATGCGCCAGTGGTCCTTCCACCTCCAGATCTTCTTCCTGGGGCACCGCGCCCAGCAGCACCTGGCCCTGGCCCGCAGCCCGGAGTCCGCCATCGCCGACCGCAGCATCTACGAGGATGCCCACATCTTCGCCCGCGCCCTCCACCACCTGGGCAACCTCAGCGAGCGGGACTACCAGGCCTACCGGCGCGTCTTTGACCTGGTCGTGGCGGGCCTCCCGCGGCCGGACCTCCTCCTCTACCTCAAAGCCTCGCCCGAGACCCTCCTCCAGCGCATCCGCGCCCGGGGCCGCGAGATAGAACGGGGCATCACCCTGGAGTACCTGACCCTCCTGGACTCCTTCTATGAGGAATGGCTCCAGACCTTTGACCTCTGCCCCGTCCTGACCATCCCCTCCGACAACCTGGATTTCGTGCACAAGCCGCGCCACCTGGACATCGTGGTGCAGCGCATCCAGGAGAAACTGCAGGGGAAGGAGCATGTGGTCTTCCCGCCCGACCCGGACGCCCCCTAGCCAACGCGCGACGCCGGCGGCGGTCCAACGTATAGTCCAATGAGAGGGCGAAAAACCGCCCGGCCCGTGGGGCCGGGTGGCGAAAGGACACCGTTGGCTGCTTTCTTTTCAGGAGGTGAGAACCGTGACCGAGGAACCCATGCCCCCGCAGGAGCCGGAACCCTCCGCCCCAGAGCCCGTTTCGGGCAAGGAGGCTCCCTCCGTGCAGGAGAGAGCCCAGGACCCCAACGACCGGCTGATGGGCGCGCTGGCCTACATCGTCGTCCTCATCCTGCCCCTCGTCATCCTCCTCTCAGAGACGGGGAGGGTCCGTCCCTTCCAGAGGTACCACGCCGTCCAGTCCCTGGCGCTCACCGTGGTCTCCCTGGTGTGGCTCCTCCTCGTCTTCATCGCCACCCTCATCGTCTCGGCCATCTGCGCCCCCCTGGGGTGCCTCCTGGGGGTGCTGTACCTGGCCCCGGCGGTCCCTGCGGTGTGGGCTGCCTACCACGCCTACAACGGCGAATGGGTGGAAATCCCCGGCCTCACCCAGTTCCTGCGGGACCAGAAGTGGCTTTGAGGCCAGGGCGACGCGCAAGCGCCCCACCCCCGGTCCCCGGGGTGGGGCGCCCGCCAAAGCCCAATCGCCCGAAGGAGCCTCGCCTCCTTCGGGTTGAGCCTGCACGGGGAAGGCTAGATCAGTTCGGCTGCGAGCCGTTCAATCTCCGCCAGTTCCTCCGGCGTGCAGATGTGTTCGGGGGCTTTCAGGTAGACCTCGCAGCGGTAGCACTCGGCTCCGTCGCCGTTCCCGCAGTGCTCTGAGGCCAGTTCCCAGCACGCGACGCCGTGGTTCCCGAACCCCGGGCAGGATGCCCGCTTCTCCTCCGGGCACCCCCGGATTTCCCAGCACGGGATGGTGGCCAAGAGGCGCCGCAGCCCTTCCTGGTTCAGCCCCTTCTCGTGGATGAGCAGCCGGATGGCCATGGCCCACTTCAGGTCGTGGTTGGTGTAGAGCCGTCGGTTGTTCCGCCGCGCCGGGCGCATGAGCCCCGCCTGCTCGTAAAGCCGCAGGGTGCGTGGGTGAATCCCCAATAGCTCCGCAGCCGTGGAAATGGTGTAAAGCGGACGAACCTCCTCAGGCATCGGTATCCTCCTGGATAAACTTGCCGGCTCAGCCGGCAATAGATACGGCGAGATTCCCCTCATGGGGATTATACCATTGCCCCCCATCTTGTGTCAACAAATGCCCATGAGTGTTATATAGGTTAGTTCCTCACAAGCAGCCACTCTCCAAGATGGCAATGATGTTTCTAGGAATTCATCCCAATTCGGGGCCTGCCGCCATGGGCAGCAAGGCCCGTGGGGGCGGCAACGCCGTCCCCTGCCCCCGCCATGGAGCCGCAACTATCTATGATACTTTTTGACACGCTTCCCGAAAACCGGTATAATGGGCGCGAGAATCGTCCCAGTGTCCCCGCTTTCGGGGCAACCTGGCATGTGGAGGAGAGTAAAAATGGCTCCAGAACAGAGCAAACCGTTTCGCATCTTGGTGGTGGATGACGACGAGCAGGTCCTCTCCCTGTTCCAGAGGCTTCTTGGCGAAACCCAGGAGGTGGACCTGGCTCGGGACGGCGCCGAGGCCCTGGCCAAGGCCCAGCAGCGCTCCTATGGCCTGGTCTTCCTGGACGTGCGCCTGCCCGGAGAACTGAACGGCGTGGCCACCCTGGAGCGGCTGAAGGCGCTCCAGCCCGATGCCATCGTGGTCATGATGAGCGGCTACTCCGTGGAGGAGGACGTGAAGCGGGCCATGGCGCTGGGGGCTGCGGACTTCCTGCGCAAGCCCATTGAGGACCTGGACGAGATCATGACCATTGAGGAGGTCGCCCGCTACCTCAACCTGCACGAACTGACGGTGCGCCGGCTGGCGCGGGAAGGGGGGATCCCCGCCTTCAAGATCGGGCGGCAGTGGCGCATCAAACGCCGCATCCTGGAACGCTGGATTGAGCAGGAGACAATGCGCAACCTGGGACGTGTGGAGGGGACCTCTTCCTAACCATCCCACGCCCCCGCCACAGGAGTGCTCAGGGCTGAGCCGAGTTGCCTTCCTGGAGCGTAAGGGGCCATGGCCGAAGAGAAAATCCTGATCATAGACGACGAACCCATGGTGCTGGACCTCTGCCGGAGGATCCTGACCGCCGAGGGTTACCGCGCGGTCACGGCAGAGAACGGATGGGAGGGGATTGAGCGGCTCCGCGCCGAGGGCGATGTAGACCTCGTCCTCACCGACATCAAAATGCCCGGCCTGGACGGCCTGGAGACCATCCAGATCCTCCGGGAATCCCGCCCTGACCTGGTGACGGTGGTGATGACGGGGTTCAGCACCATGGACCTGGCCCTCCAGGCCATCAAACTGGGCGTGGATGAGTTCGTCGTCAAACCTTTCACCCCACCGGAACTGAGCCTGGCCATCTCGCGGGCCCTGGAGAAGGTCAGGCTGCGGCGGGAGAACATCCGCCTCCAGGCCCTCGTCCCCCTCTTTGAACTGAGCCAGACCTTCCTGCGCACCGTGGAACTGGGCCCGCTGATGGACCAGGTGGCCCAGATCGCCCACAGAGAGGTGCGGGCGGACCGCGCCGCCCTCCTGGCGGCCCCCGCCCTCAAATCCACCCGTCTGGCGGTGAAGGCCTCCGCAGGCTACACCCCGCCAGAGGCCGAAGCCCTGGCCCGGCAGGAGTTCTCCCGGGAGGCCGTCCTGCCTTCGTACACCCAGTGGCTGGTCCCCTCCCCCGAGGCTTACGAAGGCCGTTTCCACCCCCTGCTCCAGGCCCTGAAGGTCTCTTCGGCCATCGTCACCCCCCTCGCAGTGAAGGAAGGGGTCCTGGGCGCCCTGGTGGTGGGCTGGGTCACCCCCATCGGCCAGTTCCCGCCAGGCCACGCGGAGTTCCTGACCATCCTGGGGAGCCAGGCCGCCATTGCCCTGGACAACGCGCGTCTCTTTGAGGACATCCAGAGGGCCTACCGGGAACTGCAGGCCCTGGACCGCCTGAAGAGCGAGTTCATCAACATTGCCGCCCACGAACTGCGCACGCCCATCGCCATCCTCATGGGCTACGCCAGCCTGCTGGAGGAAGGAGCCCCGGACAGCCTGCGGGAGCCCCTGTCCATCATGGTGCGCAACGCAGAGCGCCTCTCTTCCCTGGTGGACGACCTCCTGGACCTGGAACGCCTCCAGGCGGGAGCCACCCTCCTCAGCGTGGAGGCCGTCGTCCCGGCCGAAGTCGTGGAGGAAGTCGTGGGGGATTTCCGCCCCCTGGCCGACAGCAAATCCCTCCGCCTGGAGACCGAACTCCAGGCGGGCCTCCCCCCCATCCAGACGGACCGCAAGAAACTGTACCTGGTGGTGGCCAACCTGGTCTCCAACGCCGTCAAGTTCACGCCGGAGGGCGGCCAGGTAACGGTGCGGGCCTTCCAGGATGAGGCCGGAGAGGGGCTGGTGGTGGAGGTCCAGGACACGGGCATCGGCATCCCCGCCGAAGAGCAGGAGAGGATCTTCCAGCCTTTCTACCAGGTGGGGTCCTCCCTCACCCGCCGCCACGAGGGGATGGGGCTGGGCCTTTCCATCGTCAAAGGGATGCTCAACCTGCTGGGCGGAACGGTGTCCGTGGAAAGCGAGGTCGGCAAGGGGAGCACCTTCCGCGTGCGCATCCCCGCCCAGCCCCCGCACAGGGCACGCCAAAACGAGGGGTGAGGCGAGATCCCTTCCACCTGCACGCGCGCGGCAGGTCAGCCCTGCCGGCGTGCCCCCTGAAGGAGAAACCGCGGGGAATCCAAAAGGGCGCAGAGGATCTATAAAGCGCCGAGCCGCTACCTGGAGAACGCCCTCGCGAGCCGCGCTCCCCGCCAGCGCACCCCTCGCAGGACGCGCCGCGCCAACGCCCGCACCAGGGGGCTGCGGAGCGCCATCCACGCTGCCGCTGCCCTTTCCTCCTCCTCTGGCAAGAGGGCGCGCCCCCCGTAGCGGCTCCGGACGTAGAGGCCCACCACCTGCCAGACGGGTTCGGACGCCTCTGGCATCAGGGCGGCGAGGTCGCCAGCCAGTTCGTAGGGCGTGCGGTGCGCGGCCAGGGCCAGGCCCAGCAGACGGCCGTACTGGAGGAGGCGGGCGTAGGCACGCTCCACAGGGACCGCAGCCCCCCATCCCCAACGGCGCCAGGCAAGCCAAGCCACCACAGCCACGGGCAGCAAGAACCCCAAAGCCAGCGCCAACGGCCGGCCAACGCGCCCGCCCCAGGCGCTCCACCGCTCCCAGAACGGCTCAGGACCCGCCCCCTCCGGGCCCAGTTCCTCGGCTGGACCGTACTTATCCTCCTGCTCCAACAGGGGCTCGCGGGGTTCCCCTCCGGGCCCTCCCTGCAGTCCGGCCTGCGGCACAGGCTGCTCCCGGCGCACGATGGCCGGCCGGGCTGCCGTGGGCTCAAACTCCACCCAGCCGTACCCCGGGAAGAAGACCTCCACCCAGGCATGGGCATCCTGCTCCCGGATGCGGTATCCGCCCAGGTCGGGCAGGTACTCACCGCCCGTGTAACCGGCCACCATCCTCGCCGGGATGCCCACGGCGCGGGCCATCACCGCCAGGGCCGAGGCGTAGTAGTTGCAGTACCCCTCCCGGCTGTCAAAGAGGAAGTAGTCCACGCCGTCCCTCTCCGGCGGGGGCGCGGGCACCGCTTCGTTGTACTTGTAGGTCCTGAGGAAGCGCTCCAGGGCCACCACCTTGTCGTACGGGGTGTCGTACGGGGCCGTGATCTCCGCCGCCAGGTCCCGCACCCGGGTGGGCAGGGACTCGGGCAGTTGCAGGTACCGCTCCACCACCCAGGCGGGGTACTCCGCCGGGGCCGCCCGCAGGCTGCGCACATCGGCATCGGTCACCGAGGACCAAATCCAATAGGTGTCGCCCGTCCTCAGGCGCGTGCGGCTGTAGAGGGCGAAGAGGTCCGGCGGAGGCAGTTCCCCCGTGGCCCCCTCCCTCGGCAGGAAGAAGAGTTCCGCCCGGGCGGGGATGCTCACCACCGGCAGCGGCTGCGCGGCCCCGATGAGGAGGCGGTTGCCCGGGCTGTACACCGTGACCGTCTGCGAGATGACCTGGCGGAGGCCGAAGGGGGGCAGAGAATAAGGCGGGGCCTCCGGGCCAGCCGGCGCCTCCTGGACCTCCGAGAGGACCCAGCCTCGGCCGGTGTACTGGTCGTAGACCATAGCCCGCCAGTAGCGGACGTTCGCCCCCCGCACGTCGGCGATGGGCTTGTCCCCCAGGTCCACCGGCCCGCCCAGTTCCAGGGAGCGCCCGTACCAGTCGCCTGGGCGGAAGACCTGGTAGTTGAGCGCGGCGAAGAGGCGGTTCCACTCGTCCATAAAGGCGTCCCAGGGCTCCTCCAGGCCCCGGGTCAGGCGCAGGAGAGGCTCGCTGGCCGCGCCCACCGGGGTGAGGGAAGCCACGCCCAGGAGGAGCAGGCTCAACACCACTCCATACCGTGCCAGGTCAAAGGTCACCTCGGGGCCCACGCGCACGCGGTGGCGCCTCCACTCGGCTATCCACCCGGTCAGGTTCACGTGGACCACCAGCACCAGCGCCCCCAGGGCGTAGAGCACGAGGTGGGCGTTCAGGCCGCTCCCGGCGGTGGACAGGACGTTGATGAGGAGCGCCGCCGCGCCAGAGAAGACGGCGGGCCAGACCTGCCCCCGGCGGAACAGCCTCCAGGCCCCCCAGTAACTCAGGAGCCCCAAGGCGAGCATCAGTTCCAGAACGAACATGAGGTTGTCGTAGTTGACGCCCTGGGACACCACAACCCGCCAGAAGACCGCCAGGCGGTCGGCCAGGTTCCGCACCCGGTCGGCCCAGGAGAGGTCCTGGGGCAGGAGCGTCCCCACGAGGAGCAGCGAAGCGACAAACCCGAAGGCGAGGGCATAGAAATGGGCAAACGAGCCTTTCCAGCGGCTGCGCCCCAGGAGCGCGCCGACGAGCACGCCCCCCACCACAACCGCCTGGAGGACGTGCAGCCCCTCGCACCAGTCCGCGGCCATGATGGACCAGACCACGTCCCCCCAGAGGAACGTGAGCAGGAGCCACGTCGGTCCATCCCGCCTCAAGTCAACGCCTGGCTCCATAGAGGTCTGCCCGCTCCTCCATCCCTTACGCCCCCGCAGCCGCGCTGACCAGTACTGCGCCACGGTGGTTCTTAGCGATACGCGATCTGAGTAGGGGCGCACGGCCGTGCGCCCCTACGAGACTGCAACCGTGATCCGCATGGCCGAAAACGAAATTTTTATTGTGGTCAAGTACCAGCAACACCTCGGCCCCCGTGCGGTGGCTCAAGCCCCCTCAGCCCGGCAGGGAGAGGTCCTGCAGGATGGACCCCCCGATGAACTCCCGCAGGATGGAGTTATCCGGCACCAGGTCCCCCTTGCAGGGGAGAACCCATTCCAGGAACGAGAGGAGGCGCTTGGCCTCCACATATTCCGGCGTGCCCGGCTCCACCTGGCGCAGGAGGGGCTCGGCCAGGGGCTTGAGCACCGCCAGTTCGTAGGCCAGAGCCGAGTTGAACATGGCGTCGGCCTCCTCCTGGTAGGGGAAGATGTTCCGCATCTCGCCCCGGCGGACGCTCTCCCAGCGCTCCAGGGTCTGCTGGGCCGAATAGCCGCGGAACCTGGCATCCCGGACCAGCCGCCGCAGGAGGCGGGTGTCGGTGGTGGAGATGCGGTTGTGGTGGTCCACCTTCAACTGGGTCAATGCGGAAACGTACAGGCGGAACACCCGCTCCCGCGGGAACCCCGGCAGGAGATCGGGGTTGAGGCCGTGGATCCCCTCCAGGAGGATCAACTGCCCCGGCCGGATGGAGACGGTGGGGCCCTGGCGGCGCTTGCCGGCGGCGAAGTCGTAGCGGGGCAGCGTCACCTCCTTCCCCGCCAGGAGGGCCTGCACATGCTCCAGAAGGAGTTCTCGGTCCAGAGCCCCCAGGGCCTCAAAGTCGTACTGCCCCTGTTCGTCGCGGGGGGTCTCCTCGCGGTCCACAAAGTAGTCGTCCATCTCAATGGGCAGGACGCGGATGCCGTGGGTCAGCAACTGGATGGCCAGGCGCTTGGTGAAGGTCGTCTTGCCCGCGGAGGAAGGCCCGGCCACCAGGACGAGGTCCAGGCCGTCCCGACGGTGCGCGATCTCCCGCGCCAAGTCGGCCACCCGCTGCTCGTGGAGGGCTTCGGCCACCAGCACCACCTCGCGGATGCGTCCGGACTCCACGGCTTCGTTGAGCGCGGCGATGTACTCCACCTCCAGGGCCTCCATCCAGGCCCGGTGCTCCAGGAAGACCGAGGTGAGCTTGGCATGTTCCCGATAAGGGGGCAGGGTCAGGGGCTTCTGCCGCAGCGGAAAGCGCAGGATGAACCCTGGCGGCCGCTCCTGGAGCCCGAACCACCGCAGGTAGCCCGTGGAAGGGACCATGTAGCCGTAGAAGTAGTCGTAGGTCTCTCCGAGGCGGTAGAGGGTCAGGTAGGCCTTGGGCCGGTAGGGGAGAAGGCGCACCTTGTCCTCAAACCCCTGGCGCCGGTAGATCTCCAGGGCATCCCGCAGCGGCAGTTCCTGGCGGACGATGGGCAGGTCCGCCTCCACCAATTCCCACATCCGCCGTTCCAGCAGGATCAGTTCCTCCTTGGTGAAAGGCGGCCGCCCCTCCACCTGGCAGAAGAAGCCCCCCAGGGCCACAGAGTGGTCCACCGTCACCGTGGCCTCCGGGAAAAGGTCCCGCGCTGCAACCACCAGCAGGAACGTCAGCGACCGCTGGTAGACCCGGATCCCGTCCCGGTCGGAAAGGGCGACCGGCCGGACCTCCACATCCCGGCATACCGGCCAAGTGAGTTCCCGCAGTTCGCCATCCACCAAGGCGGCGACGACCGGATCGGCCTCGTCCGGGCGCGCCACCCGGAGGAAGGCTTCCAGCGTCGTGCCCACCGGGCCTTCCCAGATCTCGTCCGGGCCCAGCCGCACCTGGACCGTGGCCCGCGGCTGCCCCCGGCGGATGTTCCCGGGCTCCGCACGTGCCGCACCTCTGGGGGATTCCACTCGGCAGATGTCCTCCGTCCTTTCTCGCACCGCACCACCTCCACCCCCCGCCTCTCCCAGACCGGCAGAGGAAGAAGAGGGGCCTGACCGGCGATTCAGGCCCCATCCGCTGCCAAAACTATAGCACATCGCGGCCCGGTCGGTCAAGCGCTTGGCCCCGTTGCACGCGGCCTGTGCAACGGGGCGAACCGCAACCAAAAAGCCCTCCCTGCACCGGACAGGGAGGGCTTTGGAACCTGCCTCCTGGGAAGCCAGGCTGGCTAGACCCAACCGCGCAGCCGCACGGCCTCGGCCACGCGGCCCACAGCCACCACGTAGGCCCCCATGCGGTTGTTGATCTTGTACTGCTTCGCTGCATTGTGCACCGCATGGAAGGCCGCCGTCATCTTGCGGTCCAAGCGCTCGTGTACCGTGGCCTCGTCCCAATAATAGTCGTAGGCGTTCTGCACCTGCTCAAAGTAGGAGACGGTGACGCCACCCGCGTTGCACAGGAAGTCCGGGATGACGTACACGCCCCTCTCGTAGAGGATGGCGTCCGCCTCGGGCGTGGTAGGGCCGTTGGCCAGTTCAGCCAGGATGCGGGCCTTGATGCGGTCGGCATTCCAGTCGCCGATCTGGTTCTCCAGGGCGGCCGGGAAGAGGACGGTCACGTCCAGTTCCAGCAGGTCCTCGTTGGTGATGTTCTCAGCGCCGGGGAAGCCCACCACGCTCCCGGTCTGGGCCTTGTGGGCCGAGACGGCGGCGAAGTCCAGCCCCTTGGGGTTGTAGATGCCGCCCTTGGAGTCGGAAACTGCCACCACCTTCATGCCCAGGATCTCCGTGGCCAGGCGGTGGGCATGGTACCCCGCGTTCCCGTACCCCTGGATCGCGGCCGTGGCCCCCAAGAGGTCAATCCCCAGCACCTTGGCCGCCTCGCGCACGCAGTAGATGCCGCCCCGCGCGGTGGCATCCCCGCGGCCGGCCGAACCGCCCAGGGGGATGGGCTTGCCGGTGATGACGCCCGGCGCGTTGTGCCCGACCATGATGCTGTATTCGTCCATCATCCAGGCCATGATCTGAGGCGTGGTGTAGACGTCCGGAGCGGGCACGTCCAGTTCGGGCCCCAGGAAGCGCGCGATCTGGCGGATGTAGGCCCGGCTCAGGCGCTCCAGTTCGCCCTGCGACATCTCCTTCGGGTTGCAGACCACACCCCCTTTGCCGCCGCCCAGGGGGATGTCCACCACGGCGGTCTTCCAGGTCATCCAGGCGGCCAGGGCCCGCACGGTGTCAATGGTCTCCTCGGGGTGGAAGCGGATGCCGCCCTTCGTGGGACCACGGGCATCGTTGTACTGGACGCGGAAGCCGTGGAAGATCTTCGTGGACCCGTCGTCCATCTTGACGGGGAAGGTGACGTGGAGTTCCCGCTGGGGCCAGCGCAGCAGTTCGTGGAGGGCTGGCTCCAACTTGAGGATGGCCGCGGCCTGGTCCAACTGGGCCTGGGCAATTTTGAAGGGATTCAACTCTTTGGACATGCTTCTTCACTCCTCGCAAATTGGTGTCCGCTTGTGCATTCCCCGGCACGGCCAACACAAAAAAGAGACCTCGCAGGCACGCAGCCTGAGGTCCCCTGCACGGCGCTGTGCCTACGTTCACGTATACATTATATCATCCACCCGCGAGGATGGACAAACCCGGACCCCCGGATGGGCGCGCTCTAGGGCTCCCTCCGCAGGCGCTCGGCCAGGAGGCGGCCAGCCAGTTTCGGGTCGGCCTTCCCCCGGGTTGCCTTCATGACCTGCCCGATGAGGAAGCCCAAGGCCCCCTCCTTGCCTCCCAGGTACTGGGCCACGGCGTCGGGATGCTCCTGGATGACCCGCTGGACGATGGGCTCCAGGTCTTTGGCTTCCCCCACCACTGCAAGCCCCCGGGCCTGCACGATCTGCCCTGGGGCCTGTCCCGTCTCGTACATCTCCTCAAAGACCGCCTTGGCCAGGGTCAGGGTGAGGGTGCCCGCATCCACCAGGCGCAGGAGTTCGGCCAGGTGCGCAGGCGAGACCCGCATCTGGCCGATCTCCTGGTTGGAACGCCGCAGGAGCCGGAAGACCTCGCCGGTCACCCAGTGGGCCACCGTCCTGGGGTCGGGGTAGGCCGCTACGCAGGCTTCGTAATAGTCAGCCACGGCCCGGTCTTCCACCAGGACCGCGGCCACGTCCGCAGGCAGGGCGTACTCCCGCACGAAGCGCGCCCGCTTCGCCTCAGGCAGTTCGGGCAACTGTGCCCGGAGGGCCTCCACCCAGGCCTCATCCACCACCAGAGGGGGCAGGTCCGGCTCCGGGAAGTAGCGGTAGTCCTCGGCCGCTTCCTTGGAGCGCTGCACCACGGTCCGCCCGCGGACCTCATCCCACCCCATGGTCACCCGCTCCACCCGGCCGCCCCCCTCCAGGACGGCGATCTGGCGAGCGATCTCGTGCTCCAGGGCCAGTTTTACCGAGCGGAAGGAGTTGAGGTTCTTCACCTCCACCTTGGTGCCCAGTTCTCGGCTGCCTTTGGGGCGCACGGAGACGTTGGCCTCGCACCGCATGGCCCCCTTCTCCATGTCCCCCGTGCTGACCCCCAGGTAGCGCAGGATGGTCCGCAGGCGCATCAAGTATTGGCGGGCTTCCTCGGGGGTGCGGATCTCCGGCTCGCTCACGATCTCCAGGAGAGGGACGCCGGCGCGGTTGAAGTCCACCAGGCTGTGGTCGCCGCGGTGGAAGAGTTTGCCGGTGTCCTCCTCCAAGTGGGCGCGGGTGATGCCGATCCGCCGGCGGCTGCCCTCCGCCTCCACCTCCAGCCAGCCGCCGTAGGCCAAGGGCAACTGGTACTGGCTGATCTGGTACCCCTTGGGCAGGTCGGGGTAGAAGTAGGACTTGCGCTCCCAGAAGGTGCGCCGGGCGATCTGGCAGTTCAGGGCCAGGCCGGTCATGATGGTGTACTCCACCGCCTTGCGGTTGACGACCGGCAGCGACCCCGGCATGCCTGTGCACACGGGGCAGGTGTAGAGGTTGGGCTCCGCTTCCGTGGAGTCCACTACCTGGCAACGGCAGAACATCTTGGATCGGGTGAGGAGCTGGGCATGGACTTCCAGCCCGATGACAGCCTCGTACTCCATAGAACCCCTGTCTCCCGAAACACCCCGGGGCTGCCGCGTGGCCCGCACGCACTGTCTCTACAAGGGCGAGGCATGCCTCGCCCTACGGGCGGTCCCCCTGCGAGGACCGCGTCGGCGCAGGCCGATGCCTCGCCTGAGCCCCGCTTTGAACCAGCGGCTCGGCAACGCTGTCAACGAATGGAAGAGCGGAGAAACGAACGGCTTGCGCCCGCACTGGGCCCTTTCGTTTGTTCGTTGCTCCTTTATTGGCGGCTCCCCCGCTTCAGTTGGCTGGCGTGGCCGTGGCCGGCGCTTCCGGGGTCAGTTCGGCCTCCGGCACGAAGTGCACCAGGTAGACGATCTCCGCTTTCTGGTGCTCCGCCGTGAACCAGTCCTGGAAGGCCTGCTCCTTGGCCTGGGCCCAGGCTGCCTCGTCCAATTCCCGCACGCCCCGCTCCAAGACCTCAATGATGTGGTAGCCGAAGGTGGTCTGCACGGGTCCGCTCACCTCGCCCACGGGCAAGGAGAAGGCAGCCTCCTCAAACTCCTGCACCATCACGCCCCGCGGGAACCACCCCAGGTCGCCTCCCTGGTCCTTGCTCCCCGGGTCGGTGGAGTACTCGGCGGCCAGGGCTGCGAAGTCCCCTCCGGCCTTGAGTTTGGCCAGCACTTCCTGCGCCTTCTCCTCGGAGTCCACCAGGATGTGGCGGACGTGGGCTTGTTCCACCTCCCGGGCGGGGGCGAGTTTCTCCTGCAGGCCATCCACCAGCAGGCTATCCTCTACCAGGCGGCGGAAATAGGCTTCGCTGAGGCCGTACTCCTTCAGGAAGTCCTCCCAGGCGGCGTACATGCCGGCATTGAGGATGGAGGTCCGCTCCTTCTCCACGGCCGCATCCAGGGCTTCGGGAGAAGCCTGGACCCCCTCGCGCTCCGCGAGTTGGCGCATCAGGGTGCGGGCAGTCACCTGGCGCAGGGCCCCCTCCTGCAGGGAGGGCAGGAAGGCCAGGTTGGCCTCGTCGTTCCAATCCACGGCGTACTGCAGGGTCACCATGTGGATGGTGCGCACCAGTTCGGGTTCGTAGTCGGCCCAGGCCACCGGCTTGCCGTTCACTGTGGCCAGGGTTTCCTCGGTGGGCCGCACGATGCGGGCCAGGGCGACCTCCGGCCCGCCGACTGCCTCGGCGGTGGGGAGCGCCGCGGGAGCCGCGGGTGTGGGAGTCGTCGTGGGCTCGGGAGTGGGTGTGGGGCTCGGTGTCGCGCAGGCCCCCGCTGCCAGGATGGCCACCACCAGGGCCATCCCCAGGAAAACCTTGTTCTTGTTCACCTGTCTTTCCTTTCGTTGAAGGCCCGAAGGGCCTGGCCCCCGGGCATCGGTCCGCAGGGGCATTGTAGCACATTCCCCCCGGCCTGCCAAGCGTTGTGCCCTGCCCAGGGGATGCCGCGCTAGCGCAAGCGCTCCCTTTGGGGTAGAATGCCCCTACCACGCTCAGGAGAGGATACTCCATGCAACGCGAACCTGGCTTGCTTCCCCGCATCCTCAGTTGGCTCGTGGCGGCCCTCGTGCCCGTGGCCCTGACCCTCTCGGCGGTGCGGCTCCTGCTCACGCCCGCGTTCCTGCAGGGGGAGTACCGCACGCCGGGCTTCCCGCCTGATCCCTACGGCTTCACCCTGGAGGACCGGCTGCGCTGGGCCCTGCCGACGCTCGCCTACCTCCTCAACGACGCCGACATCTCCTTCCTGGCGGACCTGCGCTTGGACGACGGCACACCTCTCTACAACGCCCGGGAACTGCGCCACCTGGAGGACACCAAGCGGCTGGTCCAGGGCGCGCTGCGGGTCTGGTCGGGGGCGTGGATAGCCCTGGCGCTCCTGGGGGCCTGGGCCTGGTGGGGGCGATGGTGGCGGGAGTTTCGCCGGGGCCTGGCCCGCGGCGGCTGGCTCACCGTGGCCCTCCTGGGGTTGGTGATCCTCGTCGCCCTCGCCAGTTTCGGGCCCCTCTTCGTCCTCTTCCACCGCCTCTTCTTTGAGGGGGATACCTGGCTCTTCGCCTATTCCGACACCTTGATCCGCCTCTTCCCCATGCGCTTCTGGCGGGATGCCTTCGTCCTGGCGGGCGCGCTGGCCCTGGCGGGCGCGCTGGCCCTGGCCTGGGGCGCCAAGCCCCGCCGAGGGCAGCCGTGAAAGGCGGAGAAGCACAGGCCTGGAGAAATGGCGCGACGTTGCACAGGGCCTTGCCCTGTGCTATAATCCCCCCGCCGCCCGGGGGACCTGGAGCGGCATGTCCATACGGAGGGACTCCTTTGAGACGCACTCTATCCCTTCTGGTTCTGATGGCGCTCGTGCTCGTGTTGTGGGGGGGACAGTTCTCCCGCCCCGCAGCGGCGCTCTCCCCAGACCGTGCTGCCACGGCCTCTCCATCCACACCGGCCCCAGGCGCAACGCCCTCACCCACGGGAGGCCCTGGCGTCGTGCGCATCCTTTTCTTCTACTCGCCCACCTGCCCCCACTGCCACGACATCATCACCAACTACTTCCCCGTGCTGGATGCTAAGTACGGGGACCGCATTGAGGTCT
>DAOTYM010000255.1:0-6763 GCA_034434775.1 Anaerolineae bacterium
GATGCCCAGGTCCTGCTCCAGACGCGGGGCGCGGTAGAGGGGGGTCCAGCCGACGGTGAGGGGTGGGACGGGTGTGTCCTCCCGCAGGGGGAGGAGGGGACGGTAGCGCCACATGGAGGGTTCTGGGTTGCGGGCGAGGTCCTCGCGGGACCAGTGGGCGCGCAGGAAGGCGTAGTCGTAGACCACGTCCAGGATGCCATCGTCGCCGTGGCGCGGGCAGACATACTGCACCGCCTCGGGGGGGTACTCCGCACCGCAGAGGACGCATTTCAGGCCCAGCACGTGCCGCATGTTGCCCTGCGCCTCCAGGGAAGGTGGCCAGCCCGCCAGGTGCCCTATTGTACCACATCCCCACGGGACAGCCAAAACGGCCCTTGAGCCGTGCCCGCAGGGGGCGAGGCACCCCCGCCCCTACCAACCGCATGCGGAGAGGGAGAAAGGTTGTGCAGGGGCGATCCACGAATCGCCCCCTACGAACCCCGGGGGGCGGGTGGAGGGGCCGAGAGCGGGGAGAGCCTGCACGTTGAAAAGGCCCTGTCCCTCCGCTGCCGGGGGGCCGACCTCCCGCCGGAGTGGTGTATCCTACAAGTACGTGGTCACCTCCTCCAAGGGCAGGCGGTCGGTGCGGTAGGCCGGTCGGCCCACGGGCTTGCCGATGGGCACGATGGCCACAGGACGCATGGTGCGGTCCAGGTCCAGGGCGGCCGCGGCGGCGGCCTCGTCAAAGGCCCCTACCCAGCAGGCCCCCAGCCCCAGGGCCACCGCCCCCAGGAGGATGTGCTCGGTGGCTGCAGCCGTGTCCTGGAGGCAGTAGAGTTGCGCACCCCGCGCCCCGTAGCGCGCCGCCGACCGCCCCGGCACGGCGCAGACCACGATGACCACCGGGGCCTGGGCCACGAACCGCTGGCCATAGGCCGCCTGGGCCAGGAGGTGTTTGACCTCTGCATCGCGCACCACGTAGAAGTGCCAGGGCTGGCGGTTGCCGGCCGACGGAGCCTGGATCGCGGCCCGCAGGAGCCGCTCCACCTCCTCCGGCGTCACGTCCCGGGACGGATCAAAGTTCCGCACGCTGTACCTGGCCTGCACCACTTCCCAGAAGTCCATCCCCCTTCCTCCCGCATCCGCCATTCACTATCCGCCATCCGCCATTCGCTATCCGCTATCCGCCAACCGCCATCTGCCATTTGCCATCCGCTACAGGGCCGGCAGCCGCATCCCCCAGGTGGGCAGGACCTCCAGCAGGTGCTCGTCGGTCATGTCCATGTTGATGGGGGTGACGGAGATATACCGCTCCGCCAGGGCCCCGATGTCCGTCCCCTCTTCAATGACACCGGTGGGCGGGCTGCCGCCGATCCAGTAGTAGGGCCGACCGCGGGGGTCCTCCCGCTCAATGAGGACGTCGCGGTAGACGCGGCGGCCCAGCCGGGTGACCTTCACGCCCCGCACCTCCGAGGGCTTCACTGCCGGGAAGTTCACGTTGAGGAGGGTGTTCTCCGGCAAGCCGTGCTGGAGCACCAGTTCCGCCAGGTGCGCCACGAAGCGGGCGGCGAAGTCCAGCACCTCCCCCGCGTCCTTCTCTTCCGGCAGCACGGACCACTCCTCGCCCGCCAGTTCCAGGGCGCGGCGCATGGGGACCGTCTCCCACGACGCGGCGATGGCCGGCACGCCGGAGACCACCGCCTCCATGGCCGCGGCCACCGTGCCGGAGTAGGTGATGTCGTGGCCCACGTTGGCCCCCTCGTTGATGCCGGAGACCACCAGGTCCGGCCACTCCGGCACAAGGCCCAGGAGGGCCAGGCCCACGCAGTCCGAGGGCGCGCCGGTGGTGGTGAGGGCAGGGGTCCCGTCGGGCAGGGTGACCTGGTTCACCCGCAGCGGCTTGTGCATCGTCTTGGTGTGCCCGGCGGCGGACCAGTTGTGGTCCGGGGCGAAGACGGTGACCTTCCCCACCCGCGAGAGGGCCCTGCGCAAGGCCAGGAGGCCTGGAGCCTGGTAGCCGTCGTCGTTGGTCAAGAGGATGTGCGGCATCTCACCTCCTGAACAGCCCCTGGGCTTCGCACATCTCCTCAAACATGGCCCGGCCGGCCTCAAAGTCCCGGATGAGGGGGTCCAGCAGGAAGGCCTGCCGGGCGAGGTCCTTGTCGCCCGTGAGGGTCGCCTCCACGATCATCTCCTGGATGTCCGAATGCAGGCGGACCTGGGGGGCGACGCTCGGGGGGAGTTCCCCCAGGGCCACGGGGGTCAGCCCCTTGGCGTTGGCCACGGCGTAGGTCTCCACCACGCGGTCCAGGGGCAGGTTGGCGATCTGCCCCACGTTGGGCAGGTTGACGAAGAACTCGCGGTTCAGGTCGTGCTCTATGGATGCGATCAGGTCAAAGACGATCTCCTCGGAGCGCGAGGGGAGCTCTGCCCTCCCCTCCACCATGGCGCGGGCCCATTCCCCGTTCTCCCGGTAGGCCTCTTCAAAGTCGTCGGGGGTGGTGCGCTTGACGCCGTACTTCCACCCCCACTGCGACTCGGGCGTCACGAAGTAGGAGTAGAACTCCACGATGTGGCGGTCGCCGGCCACCCCCAGGACCCCCGTCGTCTGGAGAAGGCTGAACTTGACCACCGTCTGGTCGCCGTAGGGGGAGAAGTCCTCATAGGCGATGTCGGCGGGGCGCACGGTCTTGGCGTGCTCGTGCAGGCGGGGGAAGATGCTCTCGCCGTCCAGCCAGGCATCCAGCACCCACGAGAAGTGGTTGATGCCGCCGACTTTGAACTTGATGCGGCCCCGCTCCCCCAGGCCCAGGATGTACATGAGGGTCCGCTCCAGGCCCTGCAGTTCGTGGCACAGGCCCACCACCTTGATGTCGGTGGCCACGGAGACGGCATGGGTGAGGATGGCCATGGGGTTGGAGTAGTTGATGAGCCAGGCGCGGGGGCACAGGCGCTCCATGCGCTGGGCGAGGTCCACCACCACGGGGATGTTGCGGATGCCGCGGATGAGGCCCCCGGGGCCGACGGTATCCCCCACCGTCTGCACCACGCCGTACTTCTCGGGGATCTCAATGTCCTGGCGGCTGGCCTCGTAGCCGCCGGTGTTGATGGTCAGGATGACGTAGTCCGCGCCCACGAGGGCCGCATCCAGGTCCGTCGTCCCCTCCACCTGGAAGTTGCCGCCCAGGTCACGCATCACCTTCTGGCCGAGGCGCGTCATCAGGTCCAGGGCCCGGGGGTTGATGTCCATGAGGACCAGGCGGCCGGCGAGGCTCTTGGTGTAGGCCAGGTCGGCCAGGAGTTTGGGAGCCCAGTTGTGGGACCCTCCGCCGACGAGGGTGATCTGCACTTCGCGCGGTGGCAGTTCCATGGTGACCTCCTCATCGCGAAACGTGTCAGCGGGTTTGGGGAACGGGTGGGACGGGCTGGCAGGCCTTGGCAGCGAGGTGGGCGCCCTCTCCATCCGTTCAATCCGTTCCAGGAATCCGTTGACAGCCCCTACCCCTTCAGGCGACTGTAGTACGAATGGGCGGTGTAGAGCGCGGCGACGGGGTTGTGGCCCAGGACCCGGTCCTTGGCCACGAGCACCGTGACCGGGGCCTTGGAGTGCATGAAGAAGAGGCTGTCGTGCCCCACGCAGAGGCCGACCACCACGTTGAGTTGGGTGCCGGCCTCGGCCAGCAACGCGGCCTGGGCCACCGGGTTGCACACCGGCTCGTACTGCCCTGGGCGGACCTTCTCCTCGTCCGTCAGCCCCACCTTCTCCTTGGCGATGGACCCCACCTTGCAGCACACGCTACAGACCTCAAAGCCGTGGGCGGTGAAGATCTGCTGGGCGACCTTCGCCTCCTCCATCAGGCCGATGCAGTGGGCGATGCCGAGTTTCCGCGCCCCGATGCGGCGTGCGAAATCCATGATCTCCTCTATGCGGGTGGCGCGGCCGTAGCCGGCTGCCTCGGTGCGGGCCGATTCCAGGATGAGGCGGTACAGGTCCTCCCGCTCCAGGTAGGCCGCCTCCACCTCCTTGAGGAGCGCCTCCTCCGCCGGCATCGGGCAGAAAGCCGGGGGCTTCTTGGCGCCCGGTTCGGCGTTGCAAGCCCTCACACCGCACAGGGCACAGGTCGGGCCAGAGAGTTCTGCCATGCAATGACCTCCTCAGTTCTGGACCACAATAAAAATTCCGTTTTCGGCCATGCAGGTCGCGGTTGCAGTCTCGTAGGGGCGCACGGCCGTGCGCCCCTACTCAGATCGCACATCGTCAAGAACCACCGTGGCGTTACTCAGTATCCGCCTGATGGTCCTTCCAGGCGCTGGTCGCAGACGTCCCGGTAGCCGCAGGCCCGGCAGCGCCAGGGTTCCTGGTGGCCGCGGGCGATGCCGCCCCGGGCCTCGGCGGCCCGCATCTCCTCCAGGACCTCCACCACACGCCGCCGCAGCCGCCCGTCAAAGGGGACGCGGAAGGTGGCCTCCGGGTACCGCAGGAGACCGTAGGGCGGGGCGCGGCCCTCGGCTTCCTCCAGGAGCAGGCAGTAGGCCCCCAGTTGCAGCATGTGTCCCTCGTAGGGCTCCCGGGGCGTGCGGCCGCCCTTCACCTCCACTGGGATCAGGCTTCCGCGGTGGTGCAGGACGTAGTCCGGCCGCCCAGCCAGGTCCCAGGTGGGGGAGTAGTAGGGTTGGGAGGGCCGGCGCCAGCCGCGCGTGTCGGTGGCGACAACGCGGGCTTTCGGCAGGCCCCCGGCGCGCCATGTCCGCCAGGCCAGGGCCAGGAGCACCGCCCCCGCGCCGAGGAGAAATAGCGCCAGCCAGGCCAGGGCCGCCACCTCAGCCCCCTCCGCCGAGGAGAACCCGCGCCAGAAGCAGAACCACCCCCAGGGCCAGCAGGGCCCAGGCCGCCCACTGGAGGCGCACTGCCCTCCGCAGGCCCCGGGCATGCTCCCGGTGCCAGGCCATCCCTTGGGCCAGGGCCTCCCGGTGGGCGGAGGGGAGCCCGCGCACGGCCCCCAGCCACCAGGCCTGGGGGCAGAAGCCGAAAAGGCTCAGTTCGCTGGCCTGCACCACCCGTCGCTTGGGAGGATGGCTCATGGCTCCCCTTGCCGCAGGCGCGCCTCCAGGTGCTCCAGGGCCCGCTGCAGTTCCTCCTGGCGGACCGCGGTGGTGAGGTCGCCGCGGGTCCGCTCCACCACGCCGCGGACCATGTCGGTGGTCCGCCGCAGGCCGCCGGTCACGGCGTCCGGGAAGTCCACGGTGATCAGGTGGGCGTAGACCTCGTCCATCACCTGGAGGATCTCCTCGGCCCGGCCGATGTCGCCGCGGCGGATCAGGTCCAGGGCATGGCGGCGCAGTTCCCCCGTCGCCTCGCCCAGGCCGTTGAGGTAGGCGGCATCCTCCACCCCCAGGTCCTCGGGCCGGGGCAGGGGTTCCCCCCTGATGAGGGCGTAGGTGATGTGGGCCTCGGCCAGTTCCTTGAAGGCGTCCTGGGTGTAGCCGGCGTACCACAGGTCGCCGTAGGGCTGGACCGTCTGGAGGAGCAGGCGTGCGGTCTCCCGGGCCTCACCCAGGAGGGCCTGGGCCTCCTCCCAATCCAGGCGATGGACGGCCCGGATGGCGTTGGCGCAGTGGCGGATGAGGGTGCGGGAATGGCCCAGGGCCAGGTCCCGGGCCTGGTCCCTGGCCTCTAAGCGGGCCCGGATGGCCTCAAAGGTCTCTTCCAAGCGTTCCACAGGCCTCTCCCTCGCGGTGCCTCCTCGTCGCGGGCGTCCCTCACTCCCGGAAGCCCAGGGGGCGCTCTTCCTGGAACCCGGGGCCGGGCGTCTTGATCTCGCCGAACTGAGCCTCGTACTTCCTGAGGTTCTCCGCCAGGGCCTGGAGGAGCAGTTTGGCGTTCATAGGGGTCATCACGATGCGGGCGTACACCCGCGCGCTGGGCTGGTTGGGGAGGACGCGGGCGAAGTCAATGATGACTTCGGAGGGAGAGTGGGCGATGAGGGCGAAGTTGGCGTAGATGGCCTCCAGGTCCCGCGGCAGTTCAATCTGGACGCGGGTGGGCGGTGGCTGCGATGGGGGATGGCTCATCGGGTACCTCCTGAGGGTTTGTCCTGGTCCGCGCGGGGCAAGGCGCAAGCCTCGGGAACGTGCGCAGGGCGGCTTTGGGGGCAGGTTCCCGGCCCCGCGCTCCCGAGGCGCTCTCGGATCCCATCCCGGAGGGCGCGGATCAGAAGGGGATTTCCTCCTCGCCGCCCTGGGCTGCCTCCTCCGGGGCCTCCACGGGCTCGCCGCGCGCGCCGAGGAACTTGACCGTGAGGGCCGTCACCTCGTAGGAGGCCCGCGCCGTCCCGTCGTTCCCCGTCCAGATGCGGGGGCCGCCGGTATGGGGATCGGGGCGCATCTGCGCCTCAATGTAGACCTGCCGCCCCTTGGAGAGGAACTGGTTGCACGTCTCCGCCAGTTTCCTCCAGGCGGTCACGCGCCACCAGATGGTCTCCTCTCCGGGGCTCCCGTCCGGGTTGGTCCACCGGCGGTTGGTGGCCACGGAGAAGGTGGTCACCGGGATCCCCTCCGGCGTGTAGCGCATCTGGGGGTCGCTGCCCAGGTTGCCGATGATGATGACCTTGTGGTACATGCTGCCTCCTCTCGGCGGATGGGCCGGCCCGCCGCATGCAGGGTCGCTGCGGCGGGCGAGCAGACAAGCCACGCGTTCCCGCGAAGCGGAAGGGGCGGTGGGGAAGGGATGCGAAGGTCGCCTCGCGCTTTCTGGGGGAATACTACCCCAAAACCCGGGGCATGT
>DAOTYM010000256.1:0-3326 GCA_034434775.1 Anaerolineae bacterium
CAACGCCCGCATCGTCCACTCCTTCCTCGCCCTCCGGGAGCGGGTCCGGGAGGAGACGGGGTGGGACTTCCTGGGCGAACTGAGCGACGCCTGGCGGCCCCTGGATGCCGAGGACGAGGGCTCGGCCTACGGCAGTTGGCACAAGGCCGGCCGCGCCTTTGACATGCGCTTTGACCTGCGGGAGTCCAATGGGGTGAACAACCTGGAGGTGGTGCGGCAGGACCTGGGCAACCGCACTTACTGGCGCGTCTACCTGCGGGCCGAAGACCAGAGCGGGGCCCAGGGCGAGCCCCTCTTTGAGGAACCTTGGGACCTGAGCGGACGGGCCCGCCGCCGCCACCCGGAGCAGGGAGGACAGTGGAAGCCCATCCCTACCGGCTACTACGTGGACCTCACGGCCCTCGCCCGCCAGTACGGCTGGCAGCGCATCCCGGCCACCGACCGCCCCGATTTCAGTTGGACCTGGCACTTCCTGGCCATTGACTACTGGCATCTGGAGCGGCCCGACGGCCTGACCTGGTACCAGGCCCTGCTGGAGGTCTACCCGGAGGAAGAGGTGGCGGAGGTGTTCAACTGGCGCCGCCTGGAGCGGGAAGGGCAGCCGATGTACCTGTGGTGGCTCAACGGGGTGCCGGTGCCACCGGAGGCCCGGGCCTGGCTGGACGTGCGTCCGTGAAGGGCCTTGGGGAGAGGCAGGGATGGTCGCCTACCGTCGGCTTACGTTCCTGGGGGCCCTGGTGGGCCTGGGCGCTACGGGGGGCCTGGCATGGGTGGTCAGCCACTACCCGCCCCGGGGGGTGGCCGTCGTCGCCTTCTTCCTCCTGACGTTCCTGGCGGCCACGGGGTGGGCCTGCCCGGCGATGGCCTTCCTCAACCGCCGCTTCGCTGGCCCAGACCGCGGCACCGATGCCCTCCGCCAGAGCGTGTGGGTGGGGCTTCTGGTGGCGCTGGTGCTGTGGCTCCGGGCGATGCGGGTCTTCACCTGGATAGCCCTGGTCCTCCTGATGGCGGTCCTCGCCCTCGCCGAACTCTTCATCCTGCGGACCCGCAAGGGGGGATAGCCGGGGGCCCCTTGACCGGGCAGCGCGCATTTGACATTTTGCGGCTGTAGTGCTATCCTTAGCCAAAGCCGCCCTGGAGCAAGGACCGATGTCCCGCACAGTTTGGCTTGAGACGCACCAAGCAGGTTCTGTGCCAGCGGGCCTTTGGGGCCAGCAGGGCGGTGAAGCGCGCCGCGCGGCGCTGCAGGGCTACTACTATTATTATTTCGCCTTTCCCCTCTCCTGCCCGGGCTCCGCGCAGCGTGCAGGGCCGTAGGCCCGCCTAGCACAAGGCGATCGGCAACTTGGAAGCGTGGAGCCCGAACGGGGCCCCACGCTTCTTCGTTTTAAGGCTCGGTCCCTCTGCGAAAAGGAGGTCCAACATGACCTGTCGGGGCGTGCGCGGCGCCACCACCGTGGAAGCGGACGAGCGGGAGGCCATCCTCGCTGCCACCAGGGAACTCCTGCAGGCCATGGCCCAGGCCAACGGCATCCAGCCGGAGGACCTGGCGGCCATCCTCTTCACCTGCACGCCAGACCTGACGGCGGCCTTCCCCGCCGAGGCAGCGCGGGGCCTGGGCTGGACCCAGGTCCCCCTGCTGGACGCGCAGGAGGTCCCTGTCCCTGGTGCCCTGCCGCGCTGCATCCGCGTCCTGATGCTCTGGAACACCGAGCGCACACAGGCAGAGGTCCGGCACGTCTACCTGCGCGGCGCCCGGTCCCTGCGCCCGGACCTAGCCCCACCCCTGGATGAAACGCCCCCGAGGCGTTGAACCTTTTCAAGGAAGGAGGAGGACATGATCATCGTCATGAAACGAGGAGCCACTCCAGAGGAACTGGACGCCGTCATCCGCCAGGTGGAGGACCTGGGCTTCCGGACCCACGTCTCCCAGGGGGAGGAGCGCACCATCGTGGGCCTCATCGGCGACGAACGCCCCCTCATGGAGAACCTCCACCGCTTTGAACTGATGGCAGGCGTGGAACGGGTCCTGCCCATCCTCCGCCCCTACAAACTGGCCTCCCGGGAGTTCCACCCCGAAGACACCCTGATCCAGGTCAACGGCCAGACCATTGGTGGCCGCCGTGTGGTGGTCATCGCCGGGCCGTGCGCGGTGGAGAGCCGGGAGCAGATCCTGGAGGCGGCCTGGGCCGTGCGGGAGGCCGGCGCCTCCTTCCTGCGGGGCGGGGCTTTCAAACCCCGCACCTCCCCCTACTCCTTCCAGGGGCTGGGCGAAGAGGGCCTGGAACTCCTGGCCGAGGCGCGGGAGGCGACGGGCCTGGGCATCGTCACCGAAGTGATGGCCCCCGAGCAGGTCCCCCTGGTGGTGCGCTACGCGGACATCCTCCAGGTGGGCACCCGCAACATGCAGAACTACAGCCTCCTCCACGCCCTGGGCGAGGCGAAGAAGCCCGTCCTCCTCAAGCGCGGGTGGATGTCCACCCTGGAGGAGTGGCTGATGGCCGCCGAGTACATCCTCTCCCACAGCAACCGCCAGGTCATCCTCTGCGAGCGGGGCATCCGCACCTTTGAGACCTACACCCGCAACACCCTGGATATCAACGCCGTGCCCGCCCTGAAGCAGTTGACCCACCTGCCGGTGATGGTGGACCCCAGCCACGGGACCGGCCGCTGGGAACTGGTGACGCCGGTGGCCCGAGCGGCGGTGGCTGCGGGCGCGGACGGGCTCCTCATTGAGGTGCACCCACACCCGGAGGCGGCCTTCTCCGATGGGGCCCAATCCCTCAAGCCCTGCCGCTTCAAGGCCCTGATGGAAGAGGTACGCCGGGTGGCCGAAGCCGTGGGACGGGAACTCTAGGGGGAGGGGCCTATGTCGCTCCTATCCGCACGGGTTACCGTGGTGGGCCTGGGCCTCATGGGGGGCTCCCTGGCCGCGGCCCTCACCCGGCGGAAGGCCTGTGCCGAGGTGGTGGGCGTCGCCCGCCGCCCCGAGACGTGCCAACAGGCCGAGGCCGAGGGGTTCGTCCACTGGGCCACCACGGACCTCCAGACCGGGGTCGCCGGGGCCAACCTGGTCGTCCTGGCCACCCCGGTGCGGACCATCCTGCGCCTCCTGCCGCGCCTGGGGAGCCTCCTGGCACCCGGGACCGTGGTCCTGGACCTGGGGAGCACCAAGGCCGCCATCTACAGGGCCATGGAGGCCCTTCCCGCAGGCCTCCAGCCAGTGGGCGGCCACCCCATGTGCGGGAAGGAGGTCCACGGCCTGGACGCGGCCACACCGGACCTGTACGAGGGTGCCCCCTTCGTGCTCACCCCCCTTGAGCGCA
>DAOTYM010000257.1:0-1666 GCA_034434775.1 Anaerolineae bacterium
CCCCCTCCCTTCAGCCGCTGGACCGCCTGGCGGATGGCCGCCTCGGTGATGGGCGTCACCTCCACCCCGGCCTCCTGCCGCAGCCGGTTGAGGAGCTGGAAGCCCGGGGGCGGGTCCGCCACGCTCAGGGCCTGGAGCCGCACCCCCTGCGCCGTGAGGGAAAGGGCGGCCAGGTCAAAGTTGCCCATGTGGGCCGTCACCAGCATCACGCCCCGGCCCTCCGCGCGGGCTTGCTCCAGGGTCTCCCAGAACAGGCTCGGCACATGGAGTAGGCCCGAGAGCACCTCCGGTGGCTGGCCCACGGCGCGGAAGTGCTCGTAGTAGGCGCAACCGGCGCGGAACAGGGTGCGGCGGGCCATGGCGTGCAGGACCTGGTCCGGCGTCTGCAGGCCGAGGACCTGGCGCAGGTTGGCGCGGAGGTTCCAGTACATGCGCGGGCGGAGCCAGGAGAGGAACGAGGCCGCGAACCGGGCCAGGCCGTAGCCTCCTCGGGGGGGAAGGCGCTGGGAGAGGGCAAGGCCGAGGCGGATGGCCCGCGCGCTCCCGAGGACGTCCTTCGCGTTCCGCATGGCGACCCTCGGCGCTCAGGGAGCCTTGTCACCCTGGCTCCGGCTGGCGAGGAGCGGCCAGCTGTCCACCAGGACGGGGATGCCCCGCAGGAGGCACAGGGCCACCGCCAGCCAGGAGGCCGCCTGCGATAGGACCCATGCCCAATGCGCCCCGGCGGTGTGGGAGGTCTCCTGCATCGCCAGGGTGAAGGCCAGCAGGGAGAAGGCCACGCCCTTGACCACCCCGTAGGGCGTCCGCAGGGCAGGCGAGGCCACCAGTTTGCGGGCCCATCCGGCACGGACCATGTCAAAGGGCCGCACGCCAGCCTGCACCCCCACGCTGCGGAAGGCGTCCACCAGGGCGCCCCGGATGATGACAATGACGGGGATGGCCAGGGGGATCAGGTCCAGGTCGGCGAAGGCGACCCAGAGGACCATTTCCACGGCGCGGTCCACGGCGATGTCCAGGGTGCTGCCCAGAAGGGACGTCTCCCGGCGCCGCCGCGCCACGATGCCGTCCAGGGTGTCCATCAGGATCAAGAAGATGAGGAGCGGGACGCAGGCAAAGCGTGCCGCGGTGTTGCCGAAATAGAGGAGCAGGAGGATCCCCACCAGGACGGGGATGCGGAACAACGTGATGGCATTGGCCATACTCGCGCCTCCCAGAACCCGTTTGGCCTTTTCATTATACCTGACAACCCCGTTTCAGGCCAAGCGCGGCGGCGAAG
Organism: Anaerolineae bacterium; assembly: GCA_034434775.1. GTDB lineage: Bacteria > Chloroflexota > Anaerolineae > DTPP01 > DTPP01 > DAOTYM01. Next base: position 1,277 of record DAOTYM010000257.1, read on the forward strand.
CGCCTCACCCGCTCCTTGGGGGATCGGGGAGGGAGGCCTGTAGGGGCAATTCATGAATTGCCCCCCACCATTTTGGCCGCCGATTCAAATCGGGGCTCATGCCCGGCGTCGGCCTGCGCCGACGCGGCCGTGCAGGGGGACGGCCCGTAGGGGCAAGGCATGCCTTGCCCTGCAGACCTCACCCACCCCTGGCCTTCGGCCTCCCCCTCCCTCTCCGTAGGCAGAGAGCGGGGGTGGGCTCTGTAGGGGCAATTCATGAATTGCCCCCTACCATTTTGGCCACCGATTCAAATCGGGGCTCAAGCCCGGCGTCGGCCTGCGCCGACGCGGCCGTGCAGGGGGGATGACCTGGAGGAGCAAGGCATGCCTTGCCCTGCAGACCTCACCCAC